>JAAFIJ010000213.1 GCA_013298675.1 Rhodobacterales bacterium
GTCTTGTTAGACATGATCGGGTTCGGGATCATCATTCCGGTGCTGCCGCGGCTGATTGGTGAAGTGGGGCATGTCAGTCTGGCAGAGGCGTCGATCATTGGAGGATGGATGTTTGCGACCTATTCGGTGGCGCAATTTCTGTTTGGTCCGTTGCTGGGCAATCTGTCAGACCAGTTCGGGCGCAGACCGCTTTTGCTGCTGGCGATCTTTGGCTTGGGCGTGGATTATGTGATCCAGGCCTTGGCGCCGTCCGTCGGGTGGCTCTACTTTGGTCGGGCCTTGGCGGGGCTGTGCGGCGCCAGTTGGATCATCGCGAACGCCTATATTGCCGATGTGACGGCACCCGAGGACCGGGCCAAGGCGTTTGGCATGATGGGGGCCGCGTTTGGGCTGGGGTTTGTCCTTGGGCCCGCGATTGGTGGGCTTTTGGGGACATTTGGCCCACGTGTGCCATTTTATGTCGCAGGGGCAGTGTCATTCTTGAATTTCATTTACGGATATTTCGTACTGCCCGAGACATTGGCACCTGAAAACCGCAGACCCTTTGAATGGCGAAGATCGAACCCGTTTGGCGCGCTAAAGGTTTTTGGAACCTACAAAGGCGTTTTGCCGATGTGTCTTATTTTGTTCTTGTTTTTCTTTTCAACGGCAGTTTACCCGGCGATCTGGCCTTATTGGGGCATTGCCAAATTTGGTTGGTCCGAGGCGATGATCGGCTTGACGCTCGCGGTTTTTGGTTTGGTGATGGCCGGGTTTCAAGGCGGCCTGTCAGGCCCCGCAGTGAAACGCTTTGGCGAGCACCGCGTCGTTTTGATCGGTTTGATCTGTGGCGGATTGGCAGCCCTTGGCTACGGATTTGCAGGCAGCTTGTCGGCCGTGTTGTTCTTGGTGTTGGTGCACGGACCCGAGGGGTTCGTCCATCCATTCATGACGGCAATGATGTCCAAAAAGGTGCCCGACGACGCTCAAGGCGAATTGCAGGGCGGTCTTTCGGCCATTACCAACATCGCGATGTTGCTGGGCACAGTATTTTTTTCGCATATCTTTGGTCGTTTTATGCGCGAAGATGCGGCGTTCAGGTCCCCGGATGTGGGGTACTGGATTGCGGCAGGCGGCATCTTTCTATGTCTGATCTTGTACGTACTTTTGGTCAAACGTGAGGACCACGTCCCACAGATCGAGAAAAGTGTTTCACATGACAGCTGAGACATTTCGCGGAAACTTTACCCAGCAAGAGCCTATCCCGGAAGAGGGGATAGAGGCGGCGATTGCCGTTCTGCGGCATGGTCGGTTGCACCGCTATAACACATCGAAGGATGAAATCGCGGAAACCGCGCTGTTGGAACAAGAGTTCGCAGCGTTGGTCGGGGCCAAGTATTGCCTTGCGGTAGCGTCGGGCGGCTACGCCCTTGGCTGTGCGTTACGGGCCTTGCAAGTGGGTCATAACGAGCCGGTCTTGACCAACGCCTTTACGCTTGCCCCTGTGCCTGGTGCGATTGCTGCTTGCGGCGCGCGGCCGGTGTTTGTGGATGTAACCGCGGATTTGACACTGGATATAAAGCATCTTGAGGTTCAAGCACGGGCGAGTGGCGCGCGTTTGTTGATGTTGTCGCATATGCGCGGTCATGTGTGCGATATGGATGCACTGATGGACATGTGCGTGCGCTTGGGCATCACAGTAATAGAGGATTGCGCCCACACGATGGGGGGCGCTTGGGGCGATGTTGCATCGGGCCGCCACGGGGCAATCGGGTGCTATTCTACACAGACGTACAAGCACATCAACGCGGGCGAGGGCGGGTTCTTGGTGTCTGACGACGCCGAATTGATGGCGCGGGCGATTTTGCTTTCCGGCAGTTACATGCTGTATTCGCGCCACCTTGCCGCACCGGAGCCAGAGGTTTTTGCCCGCATTCGGCTGGACGTACCCAATGTTTCTGGTCGGATGGACAATCTGCGGGCAGCGATCTTACGCCCCCAGTTAAAGCTTTTGCCGCAACGTGTAGCGCGTTGGGCCGAATTGTACCGCGCTTTAGAACAGGGTCTGGCCGATACGCCGGGGCTGACTTTGACGCTGCGGTCGTCGCAGGAAACCTTCGTCGGGTCGTCATTCCAGTTTCTGCTGAATGGGTGGTCTGCGGCCCGCGTTGGTCTGTTCGTGTCACGTGCGCTGGCGCGAGGGGTTGAGCTGAAATGGTTCGGGGCGCCTGACCCGGTGGCCTTTACCTCTCGCTATGATCACTGGCAGTATGCGGACCCCACGCCTTTGCCGCAAACCGACCGCATCCTTTCGGGCTTGATCGATATGCGGGTGCCTTTGACCTTTACCCCCGAGGATTGCGCGCTGATCGCGCGTATCATTCGCCAAGAAGTGCTGATTGTCGGCCAAGGGGCAGAGCCTGCGACACTGTCGGTTCCTTTGATCCAATGAGGCGCGATCAACCGTGGTAAGGGGTTTTTCGCGCCGTGGCAGGTGGTCGCGCCTTTTCAACAGAATAGCGTTTTGGCTGTTCCTGGTGGCCTTTGGTGTGCCCTTTTTCGCCGATTTGGGCAACGCGGCATTGCATCAGGTGAATGGAGACGACGGCGACTGCCGGATCGTTTCCGTCATCGATGGTGATACCCTCAGCATGTGGTGTGCAGGCCAAGGTATTTCCCGTGTTCGCTTGACCGGATTTGACACGCCCGAAAAGTTCTCACCCCAATGCATGTCAGAGGTTATCGCAGCGGAAAGGGCGACCTGGGCCCTTCGCCGGATCGTGTATTCTGCAACCGTTTTGCAATATTTCACTACAGGCACCGACAAGTATGGGCGCAGGCTGCGAGCGATTGACATTGACGGAAAACCCTTGGCCAGCCTGATGATTGCTGCGGGTCATGCCCGTGCAAACAAGGGTGAGCGGCGCCTTGGGTGGTGCGATCGTTAAGGGGCGGGCAGGGCGGCCTGCGGCGGGGCGGCGTTGGTGCCCGCAGCATATAGCGGCACAGAAGAGATCGACATCTTTGCCGAGCCTTCGGTCAATTCATTTGCGTGGGTTAGATAGATCAGCACCTGATTTTCGCCGTCAAAAATGCGCGTGACCCGCAGGGATTTGAATATCAGCGACCGGGATTCCGAAAACACTTGTTCACCGTTCGCATCGGTTTCAATCGCGCCGATGACGATGGGCCCAGTTTGGCGGCAGGCGATCGAGGCGTTTGAAGGGTCCTCAAACCAATTTCCGTTCGACAAACGGTCCCAGATCGACCTTTCAAAATAGGAAATATGACAGGTCACACCTTGAACTTTTGGGTCGGCAAAGGCTTCGACAATGATGTCATTTCCCACCCAATCCACACCGACGCGCCCGACCTCATCGGCTGCTGCGGGCAGGGACGTGATCGTTGCCAATATGGTCGCCAAAGCGGTGGTACGGGCAATGTTCAGGGCGTTTAACACAAAGCGCATGAGATGTTTTCCAGGATTCTTTAACGTCGCAGATCAGCATTGAGTGGGCCCAATACAAGAGTATTGCACCCGAATTCCGCTGCTTGATCACCAACACGCGGGTCTATGTGGTCAAATTGACAGAAATCTTGCGTGTTCCGGGTTACAGAGGGCAAGACAAACTTTGAAACGCGGGCACCAAGGGGTGATTTTGGCGGCTGTGTCGGTTGACCCTGCCAAACTGCCAGAGTAAACGGTTAGACAAATGAAGCGATCCGCAATTCGGGTCGTGGGCCGCGCCCGTTAGTCGGACGCCCGCAAGCCAGACGAAGGAGCCCTTTATGGACAACCCTCTTTTGCGTGAATACCTTCCCATTCTCATCCTTCTTGCGTTGGCAATTGGTCTGGGCATTGTCTTGTTGTTGGCCGCGGCGATCATTGCTGTGCGCAACCCCGATCCCGAGAAGGTTTCCGCCTATGAGTGCGGCTTCAATGCCTTTGACGATGCGCGCATGAAGTTTGATGTGCGCTTTTACCTTGTGTCGATTTTGTTCATCATCTTCGATCTAGAGGTGGCGTTCCTGTTCCCTTGGGCTGTGGCGTTCGGGCCGATGTCGATGATGGCGTTTTGGTCGATGATGGTGTTTTTGGGCGTGCTGACTGTGGGCTTTGCCTATGAGTGGAAGAAAGGGGCGTTGGAATGGGCGTGATGACCGGGGCAAACACGGCGGGTCCCGACCGCGACGTCGCAACCCAAGCCTTGAACCGCGAGTTGCAGGACAAGGGCTTTTTGCTCAGCTCGACCGAAGATATCATCAACTGGGCGCGAAACGGCTCGCTGCATTGGATGACGTTTGGTCTGGCGTGCTGCGCGGTTGAGATGATGCACACCTCGACCCCGCGCTATGATCTGGAACGCTTTGGCACGGCACCCCGTGCATCCCCGCGTCAGTCTGATCTTATGATCGTGGCAGGGACTCTGACCAACAAAATGGCCCCGGCTCTGCGCAAGGTTTATGACCAGATGCCAGAGCCACGCTATGTGATCTCTATGGGGTCTTGCGCGAATGGCGGCGGGTATTATCACTACAGCTATTCCGTTGTGCGCGGCTGTGATCGGATCGTCCCGGTTGACATCTATGTGCCCGGCTGCCCGCCCACAGCAGAGGCGTTGTTGTACGGCATCATGCAGTTGCAGCGCAAAATCCGTCGCACCGGCACTTTGGTTCGTTGAGGAGCATTTGAATGTCTGAAGCCTTGAACGAACTTAGCGCCCACCTTACCCAGAAATGCGCCGACGCGGTTGTAGCAACCTCTGTCGCCTTTAATGAGCTGTTGATCACAGTGCATTTGGACCAGTTGGTCGGTTTTGTTGCCTTTCTAAAGGACGATCCGGCTTGCAAGTTTTCGACCCTGATCGATATCACCGCCGTTGACCTGCCAGAGCGGACGGCGCGGTTTGACGTCGTCTACCACTTCCTGTCGATGTACAAAAACCACCGCATCCGCGTGAAAGTCGCGGTTGGCGAAGAGGAAATGGTGCCATCCATTCACACCATTCACCCGGCCGCGAACTGGAACGAACGTGAAGTGTTCGAC
>JAAFIJ010000214.1 GCA_013298675.1 Rhodobacterales bacterium
CAGCCATGTTCAGGTCGAAGGCAAATCAGCCGATCCTGTGAACTATGCCAACAGGTTGCTTGGGCTCTTGTCGCGTGCGGCCATGGTTATCGGCGTGGTTGGTCCGGTCTTGGGCGCGGTTGGATATGTCGCGGCGGCCAAAGCCTTGGTCTATCCCGCGATCCTAAGTTTAAGTTTGGTAGCTCTGTTGCTGATTTTGCAGCAGTTGGTCGTGCATCTTTATGCGTTGTTGGTGCGCCGCGACGGCGATCCGGCAGAGGCGCTGTTTCCGGTTCTGGCGAACTTTGGTTTGTCTTTGCTGACCATTCCAATCTTTGCTTTGATCTGGGGCGCACGGTTTGCTGACTTGACCGAATTGTGGACGAGGTTCCGCGAAGGCTTTACTCTGGGCACAACACGTATTTCGCCCACAGACTTTTTGCTCTTTGCTGTGGTGTTTGGCATTGGCATGACCCTGACACGCATGTTTCAAGGGGCGTTGAAATCATCCATCTTGCCAAGGACAAGTCTGGACCAAGGTGGGCAGAACGCAGTTGTTTCGGGGATTGGCTATGTCGGGATCCTGTGCGCTGCGTTGATTGCAATCAATGCGGCGGGCATCGATCTGTCAGGCCTCGCCATTGTCGCCGGTGCTTTGTCAGTCGGTATCGGTTTTGGTCTGCAGGCGGTGGTGTCGAACTTTGTCTCCGGTATCATCTTGTTGATAGAGCGTCCGGTGTCTGAAGGTGATTGGATTGAAGTCGGCACAACCCAAGGGATTGTGAAGTCAATATCGGTACGCTCAACGCGCATCCAGACCTTTGACCGCTCTGACGTCATCGTCCCAAACTCAGATCTGATCTCCGGTCGGGTCACAAACTGGACCCGATTTAACCTATCGGGTCGTTTGATGATCCCAGTGTCCGTACCGTTTACCACCGACAGCCGCCGGGTTGAGGCTATTTTGCGCGACATTGCGGAAGCGCAGCCGCTGGCTTTGCTGAACCCACCACCGATCGTGGCCTTTATGGGGTTCTCTGCCGAGGTGATGAATTTTGAAATTCGCATGATCCTGCGCGATGTCAATTTTCAGCTGGCTGTGCGCTCTGAGGTCAACCACGAAATCGCGCGCAAGTTTGCCGAAGCCGGAATTCATTTTTCAAACGCGCACCGCGACCATTTGCAAAAGCTTGCCGATCAGGCGTTGGCCGAGGCAGAGCTGCTGGAAAGTGAGCTGGAAATGCAAGGGCAGTTGTCGGGCGCGGACATGATTGTCGCCCCTGATCCAAAATCCGGTCCGAAGCCCAGATACGGCTTGGACCCAAAGGAAGCCTGACCATGACCGAGTTGCTGTTTCGCACCGATGCCTATTTGCAATCCTGCCTTAGCCTTGTGCAGGCCCATACCCCAGAGGGCGGGATTGTCGTGGACAAGACGGTCTTTTACGCGACCTCTGGCGGTCAGCCGGGCGACAGTGGTCAACTGGTCTGGGACGGCGGGCGTCTGCAAGTGGCGACTGCTGTCAAAGTTGAAGGCGGACGCATAGCGCTTGTGCCTGCCGAAGCAGCGCCGCTTCCGCCGATTGGCTCTCAGGTCACGCAAAGTCTTGATTGGGACCGTAGGCACCGCCACATGCGTGTGCACACCGCCCTTCACCTGCTGTCGGTCGTGATCCCGTTGCCTGTTACCGGTGGGCAGATCGGCACAGAGCGCGGGCGGTTGGATTTCGATATGCCGGACCCTTTAGAGAATGTTGCAGCCCTTGATCTTGCGCTGAACGCATTGATTGGTCGCGATTTGTTGGTCAGCGACGAATGGATCACGGATCAGCAATTGCTGGACAATCCCGGGTTGGTCAAAACCATGTCGGTGATGCCGCCAACGGGGCAGGGCAGAGTGCGCCTCGTGCGCATTGGTACCGCGCAGGTGCAAGTGGATTTGCAACCTTGTGGGGGGACCCATGTGGCCCGTACTGCAGAAATAGGCCGCGTAGAGATTGGCAAAATTGAGAAAAAAGGCCGCCAGAACCGCAGGGTAACCTTGCGTTTGCTTGAGTGAATTTATGAAGAAAAAGCCTGACGCAGGTGATTTTCCCCTCTTGCGTCCCGCGCCCAAGGCAGGCTAAACACCGCCCAACGGATCGGTGGCCGAGTGGTCGAAGGCGCACGCCTGGAAAGTGTGTAGGCGGGGAACCGTCTCTAGGGTTCGAATCCCTATCGATCCGCCAAATACCCTTGAAATAATTGGATAATTTGGCAATTTTTCCGCCATACCCGCCTAAGTACCCGCCATAGAAAATGCGCTTGAATGCGGCGTCTTGCAACAAGACTTACGCCATTTCATCCCTTAGCGGTCACTTGGACGGAATGCTTTGAAACCTATCAATAGGTTTTTCGCGCAGCTTTTTGTGTACAGTACGCTAACGCCCTGCGTTAATTGCTTCTCGGCATAGATTATTGGGCCTAGGCGGCGAAGCTTCCGTCTTTGATCGCTCGGGCGCGGCCTACGGCGGCTAGGCTTTCCAGCAGGGGTAGGACAGAGGCGGCGCGGGCGCGTTGGAATTGGCGGGCGATTTGGTCGGGGGTGGCTTCGCCCATGGCGGCCAGCGCGTCACGGACGGCGGCGATTTGGTCGGGCAGGGTTTTGGGCCATGGGGCCTTGTCGGTGGAGACGGCGGGGCCGATGTCCATGGTGGATTGTTCGCCCTGTGCGGTGGCGGTTTGGCCTGCGGGGTTTTGGTAGTCGGGGCGCAGGTATCGGATGAGGCCGCTGGCTTCCTCGGCGGCCCTTTCGCGGTTGAGGGCGACGAGGTTGTGCAGGATTTCGTCGTCGGTCAGGGTGGCGGGCCAGCCGTAGGCTTCGGCCACGCTCGCGTCGATTTGGTCGTGCAGGTCGCGCAGGATGCCGATCAGGCCTTGATCGTAGGTTTCCTTATCCTTGCCCTCGATCCGGTCGCCCGCGCGGAGTTTTTCGAGGCAGTTGTACATCGCCGTCAGGGTCAGCTTGGGGTGCTGGGCCTGCTGACGCTTGCGATGGGCGTCGAGGTCTTCGCCCAGCTGGCGCAGGCGGGCTTTGAGCGGGTCCGAGGGAGTTGGGAAGGGGAAGGGGTTGAATGCTTGGGAGTGATTATAGGTTGGTCGATCTTCAAGAAAGGCACCGCTCGCCAAAGCCCATATTTCGTGAATTCTGGCGGAGAGAACAGCAACTTGGCTCGCATCCGACAGCGCGAACACCACTAACTTACTTTCGGCAATGTTGGCGGAATCGACAAACTGAAACAGCCTGTGTTTTGCCGTTCTGGTCGTGGCAATATATCGCTGAATATTTATTATTGCAGGCCGCAGTTCACTGCGGGGTTCACCAAAAATCCACCAATTTTTTCGATAAGTGTCGCGATTATTTTGATCGCGCTCTGGCTTCACTTTGTCCAAAACAAATTGATAAAGTGACGGAAAGCGTGTTCGCACCTCGGTTTCAGAGAGGCCGTATAGGTCAATAACATACGCCCCGCGCGATAGTTGGACAAGATCACGACCATTAAGGAACGGGCGAATATGTTCTCCTGCAGCATCGCCAAGTCCAAGGCTGAACGCTTCCTCGCGGCTAACAATGAAACCCATACCGTGAAGTTTGACCCCCATGTGGGCCAAACCCTCATTCGCCTTTAAAACCTTCGCCCCCGCCACATCGGCCCCCACCCGCAGATCGGCAAAGATGGTGCCGCGCTGCATGTTCAGCGAGACGTCGCGGCCCTCGTTGGCGTCCGCAGTCTTGGCCTCGGTTGCCACGGTGAACAGGCGGCCCTCGGCACGGCCCTTTTCGGCCAAGGCCATGGCAATGCGCACCGCAGCGCCGTCGCCTGCATCGACCCAAGGGTGGTCGGGGATGGCAAAGGTCAGGCTTAGGGGCGTCTTGGGGTCGTTCAGATGGGTTTCCAGCACTTTGCGGTTAAAGGTTTGGCGCAGGGAATTGGTGGTGATCAGGCCAAAGCGGCGAGTGCCTTTGGCCTTGGCGGGGGCATAGGCGCGGGCGGCTAGGGCGGCTTTTTCCCACCAGAACATGACGAAATCGGCGGAATCGGGCACGCGCGGGTAGGCGGCACGGATCGCCTCGGTATAGCCATCGCCCAAGGCGTCGCGCATCCGGCTTGCGCCGATAAAGGGCGGGTTGCCGATGATGAAATCAGCCTCTGGCCATTTTGCGGCGCGGGGTTTGGTGTAATCCCAGACTTGGGTGCGGGCCTCGGGGTCGGGCACGCGTTCACCTGTGACATTATGTTCAATGGTGCCCAAACCGTCCCAGCGGGTGACGGGGTTGCCCTGATCGTCAAGGCGCGGGTCGCGCGCGTCCCAATCCAGCACGGCGTCGCGGTTCTCGATATTCTTGAAGTCGCGCAGCACGGGCTCAGCCGGGCTGGCCTTGCCATGGGTGCGGAAATGCCATTGCAGATAGCCGATCCAGAGCACCAGTTCGGCCACGGCTGCGGCCCAAGGGTTGAGCTCGATCCCCAGAAACTGATGCGGGTCAACGGTATGGCCCGCGAGTGCCAGCGCCGATTGATCCTCGCCCAGATCGCGCAGCAGGGCCATGACTTCACCTTCGAGGCGTTTCATCAGTTCTAGGGCGACGTAGAGGAAATTGCCCGAACCGCAAGCGGGGTCGAGCACGCGGATATTGCAGAGTTTGCGGTGGAAGGCTTGGACCGTGGCGCGGGCCTCGTTCTGTTTGTCTTGGGCGGCCAAAGTGACGGCGGCGGCTTGGACCACCAGCCAATCATCGCGCAGGGGCTGGATGACGGTGGGGTTCACAAGGCGTTCGACATAGGCGCGGGGGGTGTAATGGGCGCCGAGTTTGTGGCGCTGGCGTTTGTCGAGGGCGCGTTCCAGCAGCGTGCCGAAGATGGCGGGTTCGACCTCGCGCCAATTGTGGGAGGCGGCTTCGATCAGCAGGCCCAGTTGCAGGGCGTTGAGGGGCAGGGCGGTTGCGTCTTTGAACAGGCCGCCGTTGAAGCGTTTGAGGTCGGAGGATAGGACGGTAGAGAA
>JAAFIJ010000215.1 GCA_013298675.1 Rhodobacterales bacterium
ACTGGGTCTTCGATCATGCCACAAAAGAAGAACCCCGACGCGGCAGAGCTGTTGCGCGCCAAGTTGGGGCGGATTTTGGGAGCGACGGTGGCGCTGTTCACTATCATGAAGGGCCTTGCGCTAACCTATTCCAAGGACATGCAGGAAGACAAAGAACAGGTGTTTGACGCGGCAGATACGTTGATGCTGGGATTGGCCGCGATGACCGGCATGGTCAGCGATATGACCGCCAATCGGGACAGCCTGACAAAGGCAGCAGCGTCAGGCTTTTCCACCGCGACCGATCTGGCCGACTGGCTGGTGCGCGCGCTGAACCTGCCATTCCGCGATGCCCACCACGTCACGGGCACACTTGTCGCACTTGCCGAAAGCACCGGCGTTGATCTGCCAGACCTGACGTTGGCGCAAATGCAATCGGTGCACAGCGCGATCACAGGCGACGTGTTCGGCGTGCTGGGTGTCGAAAATTCTGTCCGTTCCCGCCTGTCTTACGGCGGAACCTCGCCCACCAGGGTGGCAGAGCAAGTCGCCCGCTGGAAAACCCTGCTGGCCTGAGGCACGCTTGGCCAAACAACAACTGAGCACAAAATGTCCCGTTCAAACAAGCGCCCGCCGATCCTACCTTTGCTGTTTGCCTTCCTGAGTTTGGCCGGTTGCGTCGACCCGCAGCTGAATGCCGGTATTTCAATCGGCGCGAATGGTGCGTCAATCACACCGTCCATTTCGGGCAGAATCCCGGGCGCGGGCCTGCTCACATACGCTCCATAAGGAAATCCCATGAAAATTCTTCTCCTGTTATCCACGCTGGCGCTGGCTGCCTGCGGCGCAGATGGCGCGCCCACGAAACCGGGGCTTCAGGTCAGCGGAGATATGCAAATCGGTGTCACCAATGCACCGAAGTCATCGCCGTAGGCCAAATAAGGCATGCCAGAGTGACGACCTGAAAATCCGCCCCTAAAATCGCAAGGCGCTGATTGCCATTCCCGCGCCCTTCGCTATTGGTGTGTCTTGCGAAAAAGCGCGTAAAATACTTACAGGATATAGGGCTGCGGCATGGACCATTTTCTTTATCGCGATGGCACCTTGCATGCCGAAGATGTGTCGTTGCGCGACATCGCCGCGACGGTAGGCACGCCGTTTTATGCCTATTCCTCGGCCACGCTGACGCGTCATTACAATCTGTTCCACGAGGCCCTGTCGCCACTGCCGCATTTGGTGTGCTTTGCGATCAAATCCCTGTCCAACATCGCCGTTCTAAAAACGCTTGGCGATCTTGGCGCTGGTATGGATGTGGTGTCGGGCGGTGAATACCTGCGCGCCCGTGCGGCCGGTGTTCCGGGTGACCGGATCGTCTTTTCCGGCGTTGGCAAAACACGCGAAGAAATGCGCCTTGCCCTGACAGGAGGGATTAGGCAGTTCAACGTGGAATCCGAACCCGAAATGCGTGCCCTCTCAGAGGTTGCGACGTCGCTTGGGGTGATCGCACCCATCACCATTCGTGTGAACCCCGATGTCGATGCCCGCACCCACGAAAAGATTGCCACCGGCAAAAAGGACAACAAATTCGGAATCCCGATTGACCGCGCCTCATCGGTCTATGCCGAAGCTGCCCTTCTGCCCGGCCTAAAGGTTGTGGGCATTGACGTGCATATCGGCAGCCAATTGACGGAATTGGAACCCTTTGAACAAGCCTACCTTAAAGTGGCGGACCTGACCGAACGTTTGCGCGCCGAGGGTCACACCATCACCCGTTTGGATTTGGGCGGCGGTTTGGGCATTCCCTATACCCGCTCAAATGAGGCGCCCCCGTTGCCTAGCGATTATGGCGCGTTGATCAAGCGCACGGTGGGGCATTTGGGCTGCGAAATTGAAATTGAACCGGGCCGCCTGATTTCTGGTAACGCAGGGGTGCTGGTGTCGCGGGTGATTTATGTCAAAGAGGGTCAAGGCCGTGACTTTCTGATCCTTGATGCTGCGATGAACGATTTGGTGCGTCCATCTATGTACGGCGCGCACCATGACATTGATCCAGTCATTGAACCCGCCGCGGCCACCCTGCCCCATACCTATGATGTGGTGGGCCCTGTCTGTGAAACCGGCGATACCTTTGCAAAGGCGCGCCCGCTTGCGCCGTTGTCCGAAGGTGATCTTGTTGTCTTCCGTTCGGCCGGGGCCTACGGTGCGGTCATGGCGTCTGAATACAACACGCGTCCCTTGATCCCCGAAGTCCTTGTGAAGGGTGATCAATTCGCCGTCATCCGGGCCCGCCCCACCTTTGACGAAATCTTGAACCGCGATACACTGCCAGAATGGTTGTGATCAGGCGTATGAGTTAACCGGCAGAGGGCATGGAAGAGCACACCCCCGAACACGCGTTAAAACAGATCGAAGCGCCGCTTCGCCTAACGCTGCTTGGGCTTTATGCCGAGCGGCTGACGCGGGCGTTTTGGCCGCTATGGTCGGTGACGATCGGGCTTTTGGGGGCGTTGTTCTTTGGGTTGCAAGACCTCTTGCCCATCGAAACCGTTTGGTTTGCCACGGTTTGCGGCAGCCTTGCGGTGGTTTGGGCGCTGTGGGCTGGTTGGCGGGCCTTTGACAAACCCAGCCGGACAGAGGCCTTGGCGCGACTGGATGCACGTCTCCCCGGTCAACCTATCGCAGCCCTTCTTGACAGCCAAAGCATTGGCGCAAGCGACCCCGCGTCGCGCGCCGTTTGGGATGCCCACCGAGCGCGCATGGCCGAACGGGCAAGAAAAGCGCAACCGGTTGAACCGAACCTAAGGCTCTCTTCGCTCGACCCCTTTGCACTGCGCTATGTCGCGTTAACGGGGCTTGTGATGGCTTTGTTGTTTGGATCGGTCTGGCGGGCCGCATCACTGTCGGGCCTTACACCCGGTGCTGTTGCGGCAGCGGCAGCGGGTCCTTCGTGGGAAGGCTGGGCACAGCCGCCGGTCTATACCGGCAAGCCTGCGCTTTACTTGAACGATCAAACCGCAGAAAGCCTGACATTGCCCACAGGCACGCGCCTGCAAATCCGTCTATACGGCGAACCGGGCAGCCTGATTCTGTCCGAAACCGTGTCAGCGCGGACGACGGATTTGCCGCCCGCATCAAACCCAGCCCAAGATTTTCTGGTCACCAAATCGGGCACACTCGCGATTGAAGGCACTGGCGGACAAACGTGGAAAATCACCGCCATTACGGATGCGCCGCCCACAGTCACCACCGACGGCAAAATCGGGCGTGAGGCAGATGGTCGCTTTAAACAGCCATTTGAAGCGAAAGATGACTACGGCGTGACAGCAGGCCAAGTGAGCATCGCAATCGATCTTGCAAAGGTCGACCGTCGCTATGGGCTGGCAGCGACGCCCGATGTGGTGGCGCCCGTCGTTCTAGACCTGCCGCTTCCCTTGCGTGGCAATCGGGCCGAGATCAAGGAAACCCTTATCGACGACCTGTCCAAGCATGTTTTTGCCAATCTGCCTGTCATCATGACCTTTTCGGTGACGGATGCTGCGGGCCAATCGGGCACAGCCGCCCCACTTTCGGTGGTCTTGCCCGGAAAACGGTTCTTTGACCCCCTCGCCGCGGCGCTGATCGAAATGCGCCGCGATCTGTTGTGGTCGCGCAGCAATGCCCCGACAGCAGTTCAAATCATCAAGGCCGTCACCAACCAACCCGACGGATTTATTCGCAACGAACGCGCCTATCTGCGCTTGCGCGTTGCGCTGAAATCTTTGGATGCAGCAGCAGCCACTTTAAGCGTCGTCAAGCGTGACGAAATCGCTGAAGAACTGTGGCAAATCGCCCTCTTGGTTGAAGAGGGCGATCTAGAGTCCGCGAAAGAACGCTTGCGCCGTGCCCAAGACCGGGTGGATGAGGCGATCAAGAACGGCGCCTCGCCCGAAGAGGTTCAGGAATTGATGGATGAGATGCGCGAAGCGCTGAACAACTATCTGAAAGAACTGGCCGAATCCCAAGGCCAAAGCGAAGAAGAAACTTCGCAAAACGCGCCGGGCATGAAGATGGACCAAGACCAGTTGCAACAAATGCTGGATAAGTTGCAGCAGTTGATGGACGAAGGCAAAACGGCCGAGGCCGCAGACCTGATGGAACAATTGCGTCAGTTCATGGAAAACATGCAAGTGACCCAAGGCGAAGGTGGATCGGGTCAATCTGGTCCCGGCCAACAAGCGATGAAGGATCTGGGTGAAACCTTGCGTGGCCAACAAGGGCTGTCAGATGACGCCTTTCGCGATTTACAGGATGGTCAAGAAGGCAACGACGGCCAACAGCCGGGCGAAGATGGCAGTGGAAAGTCACTTGCTGAACGTCAAAAAGACCTGCGTGAACGCCTTGGCCAAATGGAAAAGGGCGCAAAATTGCCAGGTAAGGGCACCGAAAAAGGCACCGAAGGACGCCAACGCTTGGGCGAGGCTGGCCGTGCTATGGACGAGGCCGAACAAGCCTTGCGCAATGGCGATCTTGACGGCGCATTGGACCGTCAGGCCGAAGCGATGGAGGGCATGCGCGAAGGCATGAGCAATTTTGCCGAAGCGTTGGCCGAGGAACAACGTCAGGCGGGCGAGGCGCAACCGGGCGACCAAGCAACTGGCACAGATCCAAATGAAAAAGGCCGTGACCCCTTGGGCCGCAACATGGGTGACGCGGCGCATATCGGGTCGGATAAAAACATGCTGCAAGGTGAAGATATCTACCGCCGCGCCCAAGATCTGCTAGACGAGATTCGCAAGCGGTCAGGTGATCTGCAACGGCCAGAAGGCGAACGCAACTATCTGAAACGATTGTTGGATTTGTTCTGAAACTCGATTGACGATGGCCTAAGGCTGGATCGCACTTTGGGCCGCAGGTTAGGATTGACGCCCGATCAGATCATTCAAAAAACCGACCGCTT
>JAAFIJ010000216.1 GCA_013298675.1 Rhodobacterales bacterium
ACAAAAAAAGCGCGCCGCCCGATGGGCAAGCGCGCAATCAGTCACCTTTTGTTGACCCTCATAGGGGAGACAATGATCCTCGGGTCAGGCAACCTTTTCCAAAATCAGTTCCGGGCTGATGCCCAAAGCACGCACCACTTCACGGGTCAAATGCGGACGGTTCAGGGTGTAGAAATGGAAATCCTCTACCCCTTCAGTGCGCAGCGTGTCGCATAATTCGGTGCACAGCGCGATCGACAGTAATTCTTCACGCCCATCCCGCTTGGCGGCGCGGAACGCCTCATCCAACCATCCCGGGATTGCTGTCCCACACCGTGCGGCAAAACGCTTCACCCCATCCCAATTGTCGATCGGCAAAATGCCTGGCAGGATTGGCGCGTTGATCCCGGCTTTGACGCAAGCGTCACGGAACCGCAAAAACGTCTCGGCTTCAAAAAAGAACTGGGTGATCGCACTGGACGCACCGGCATCAATCTTGCGCTTTAGCCAGCCTACGTCGGCCCCTGCATAAGCCGCATCTGGATGCGGTTCAGGATAGGCGCCGACGCGAATGTTGAACTTGCCCGTCGCGGCCAGCGCTTCAACCAACTCCACCGTATCAGAAAATCCCTCTGGATGTGGGGTGAAACGTGTAGCCCCTTTGGGCGCATCACCGCGCAGCGCCACAATCTCACACACACCCACCGCTGCATAAGCCTCTGCAATCGCGAGAGTTTCTTGACGCGTCGCATCAACACATGTCAAATGTGCCGCCACGTTCAGCCCGTAGTTCCGCCCAATGGTGGCAACCGCGTCATGGGTGAGGGCCCGCGTTGTGCCACCCGCGCCGTAGGTCACCGACACAAACTCTGGCGACATAGGCGCAAGCGCTTGCACGGTTTCCCACAGCCGGAAAGACGCATCAAGCGACTGCGGCGGAAAGAATTCAAACGAAATGCGCGGCGATGTATTCGAATTTGTCATGGCAGTCTCCTTCAATTGCCCCCTTGTCTCACACTCCATTACGTGAAACAAATTCATAATATTCAAGATTAACATGAGAAACACACATGTATATCGAACTGCGCCACCTGCGAACCATCCGGGCAATCCATCAGGCGGGTGGGCTGGCCCGCGCGGCAGATCTGATGAACATGACCCAATCGGCCTTGTCACACCAAGTCGCGGGTCTGGAGGATCAAGTCGGGATGGAGCTGTTCGTCCGCCGCTCCAAACCGATGACCCTTTCTGCGGCAGGCCTGCGCATGTTGCGCACTGCCGATCGCATTTTGCCCGAAATCATCGCGCTGGAAGAAGAGTTTCGCGCCCTGAGGTCAGGCAAATCGGGCCGTTTGCACATCGCGATTGAATGCCACGCCTGCTTTGATTGGCTTTTCCCGGTGCTTGAACTTTTCCGCCACGCTTGGCCCGAAATTGACGTCGATATCCGCGCAGGTTTAGCGTTTGAGGCGCTGCCAGCTCTGAACCGCGAAGAGGTTGATCTGGTCATCTCCTCTGATCCCGCGCCCTTGCCCGGCATCACCTTCAACCCGCTGTTCGACTATCATCCGGTGTTCGTGGCCTCTGCGCAAAACCCCCTTGCCGCGAAATCGGTGATCGAGGCCCAAGATTTCCGTGACCAAACATTGATTACCTACCCGGTGTCGCGCGACAAACTCGATGTGTTCACCGAACTTCTGACCCCTGCCAAGATTGAGCCTCGCGCGATGCGATCGGTCGAATTGACGGCGGTGATCTTGATGTTGGTGGGATCGGGGCGGGGCGTGTCAGTCCTGCCCGACTGGGTGCTGCGCGATGTCAAAAGCAATGCCGATTACGTGACACGCCCCTTGGGGCCCGGCACGATCACCAAACGGCTTTATGCAGCTACCCGGACCGAAGACGCAAGCAAACCCTATATCGGCCATTTCCTGAAACTCGGCAGATCAGAGCCGGTCAAGTTGCAACGTTGACAGCACTTTTTGCTTGACCATAGTTGCGTCAAATATAACCTGACCGCATGAGATCAAAGGTCATGATAAACCACGTGCGGGAACTTACCTATGGCCCCGTTTCTGCCCCGTGCCGGTCGCGGGGCTGACCTTCGGTTTGATCACAGAAGTGGTCCACTGGTCCGCCCAATCACGGTGCATTGCACCTAATTTGTAATTTCCGGACCACTTACATGAACTTACTTGCCGTAAAATCTCTGGCCCTGACCCTTGGGCAACCCTTGTTTACAGACTTGTCATTTACCGTCGTTGCAGGTGACCGCATTGGCCTGATCGCGGCCAACGGACGCGGAAAATCTTCTCTTTTGCAATGTCTTGCCGGACAATTAGAGCCCAGTTCGGGTGAGATTACCCGTGCGCGCGGCACAACCATCGGCCTCGTCGAACAACAGGTGACACCTGCATTACTAGACCTAACGTTTCGTGCCGCGTGTCTTGCTGCGCTGACTTTGGATGAGGCGGAAAACGAAAGCTGGCGCGCAGACATTGTGATGGATGACCTGCTTGTCCCCCAATCCTATCGTGAAACCCCACTGCGCGAGCTGTCCGGCGGTTGGCAACGCTCTGCGCTTTTGGCGCGCGTGGCGATCACGCAGCCCGATGTCTACCTTTTGGACGAGCCGACCAACCATCTGGATTTGGCCCATATAGGGCAATTGCAACTGTGGTTGTCGTCCTTGCCGCGAGACACAGCGGTGATCATAACCAGCCATGACCGTGCCTTTTTGGATGATACCACCACACGAAGCCTGTTTTTGCGCGCCGACCGTAGTCACTTTTTCGCCCTGCCCTACAGTCGCGCCCGTGCCGCTTTGGACCTGGCGGATGAGGCGGATGAGCGTCGGTTTGAAAACGATCGGAACAAGGCAGAACAGTTGCGCCGACAGGCAGCAAAGCTGAAAAACATCGGCGTAAACTCTGGCTCTGACCTGTTGGTGACAAAGACAAAACAACTGAAAGAGCGCGCAGATAAGCTAGAAGCTGCCGCGCGCCCGGCACACCGCGAACATTCCGCCGGCGCGATCAAACTGACCAATTCCGGCACACATGCGCGGGCTTTGGTGTCGTTCAAAGACGCAAAAATCGCCACGCCCGATGCCCGCCCGCTTTTTTCAACAGGTGACAAGTGGATAGAGCGCGGCGACCGGGTGGTCTTGCTGGGCCGAAACGGAGCGGGCAAAACCCAACTCGTCCGGGCCGTTTTGGCCGCGATCAGAGGCGTGACTGGGGCCATCAAGTCGGTCCCAAGTCTTGCCTTAGGGTATTCCGACCAGATGCTGTCACAGTTGCCTGACCATGCCACCCCGTTCGAATTGGTCAGCAAGTTCACCCAAGCCGACCAAACCGCACGCAGCCAATTGGCCGGAGCTGGGGTGAAACCCGATTGGCAAACCCGCCCGCTTGCAAAACTGTCCGGCGGTCAAAAAGCGCGCTTGGCGATGTTGCTTTTGCGGATGGAAAACCCGAACTTTTACCTTTTGGACGAGCCGACCAACCATCTGGACATCGAAGGGCAAGAAACCCTTGAAAGCGAACTGCTGACCCAAGGCGCCACATGCCTCTTAGTCAGCCATGACCGCAGTTTTGTGCGAAATGTCGGCAATCGCTTTTGGCAAATCGATGGAAAGAAGTTGATCGAAGTCGATGACCCAGAGGCGTTTTTCAATAGCGAACTTAACGCTTAAACATTGCCAAGGCACTAATTGCGCGGCGAAGTATGTGCGACGTCATTCAGACAAGCGTCGCACAATTTTGAAAAGCCTTGGGCGGTCATGACGATGCGCTCACCGTGCCTTACCCCTGTGATCGAATGTTCAGGCCACCAGAGTTGGGATTTGTCGGCCAATAGCTTGCCCTGATGCGCCGAGATCCCCTTTGCCAGCAAATGCAATTCTTGCAACGGGCCGGTTTGTGCATTCTTGCTCGAAGGCCCCAGCCATTCTGCCAAAGCCACGACCATCTGGCCAAAAACCTGCGCTTCGGCGCGCGAGGCCGCTTCTGGCGTGGACCTTGCAGAAACGGATGCCCAACTTGCCGACATCTCGGCAAAAACTGTGCGACATTCATTCAGCTGTGATGGATCCGATGTCAGTGTTGGCCGCATTGAATCCCCCCCATATCAATTATCACGCTAACAAGATTACTCAACGATGCAATGCTTTCGTTTGAGTGTTCGACAAGCCCTTCACATATCCGCGCGCTACGTGTATGCCCCGCGACTTGAACCGACCGGAGTCTATCGATGCAGGGCAGCGCCAATCTAAACCTGATGATCAAGGCCGCACGCCGTGCAGGCAAAAGCCTTGTAAAGGACTTCCGTGAAGTGGAGAACCTTCAGGTTTCCGCCAAAGGCCCGGGTGATTTCGTTTCCAAGGCGGACCGTGAAGCCGAACGTATCATCAAAGAAGAACTGTTGGGTGGCCGCCCGACCTATGGTTGGCTGGGCGAAGAAACCGGCGTCACCGAAGGCGCGGATCCAACCCGCCGCTGGATCGTCGACCCGCTGGATGGCACCACCAACTATCTGCACGGCATGCCGCACTGGGCGATTTCCATCGCGTTGGAGCATAAAGGTGAGATCGTTTCTGGCGTCGTGTTCGATGCGGCCAAGGACGAGATGTTCTATGCAGAAAAGGGTGCCGGTGCGTGGATGAATGACCGCCGTTTGCGCGTGTCGGGTCGTCGCCATTTGCACGAAGCGGTTTTTGCGACCGGTGTGCCATTTGGGGCGAAAAAGACAATGCCCGCCATGGTGGGTGATCTCGCGCGCTTGATGCCGGCTTGTGCTGGGATGCGGCGTTGGGGTGCCGCGTCACTCGACCTGGCCTATGTGGCTGCGGGTCGGTTTGACGGCTACTGGGAACGCGAATTGCAGCCATGGGACATCGCGGCTGGCATCGTCATTGTTAAAGAGG
>JAAFIJ010000217.1 GCA_013298675.1 Rhodobacterales bacterium
GTGTCAGACGAATCGCCGTGCGGAAATCGGCCCAATCACTAGGCTGGGACATATAGTTGAACAGAATTTTCGGCGGGGCTGCGGGATCGGCCGACCGCAAAGTGACCGAGCCGCGCGATTTCGAACGCATCGGCCCGGTGTGCACCTGAAATCCATGTCCTCCTGCCGCCGCTTTGCCATCGTACCGGACAGCGATGGGCAAAAAGTGGTACTGAATATCGGGATAGGGCACGCCAGCAGCAGAGCGGATAAATCCGCACGCCTCAAACTGGTTAGAGGCACCCAGCCCCTTGCCCGTAAACAACCATTGAGCCCCAATCATGGCTTTGCCCCAAAGGTTCCAGTATTTGAACAAAGTAATCGGCTGAAGGGCTTGAAATTGCATATAAATCTCAAGATGGTCTTGCAGGTTCGCCCCAACACCTGGGCGGTCCGCAAGCACCTCGATGCCATGCGCGCGCAACTGCGCTGCCTCGCCGATTCCTGACAACATCAAAATCTTTGGCGTGTTGATCGAAGAGGCGGCGACGATGACCTCGGCACTGGCGCGGATCACTTCAATCACCCCGCCGCGTTCAATCTCCACCCCGACAGCACGACCATTTTCGATCACCACCCGGCGGGCAAAGCCCCGGACCATCGTCACATTTCCGGCCTTCATCGCAGGCTTAAGATAGGCATTCGCGGCAGACCAGCGTTGACCTTTGTAGATCGTCGCCTCCATAGCGCCAAAACCCTCTTGCGACGCGCCGTTATAGTCGGGGGTCACCGGGTAACCCGCTTGGTGACCGGCCTCGATAAAGGCGTTGAACAGCGGATTTTTCCGCGGGCCACGGGTGATGTGCAACGGGCCGTCATGACCACGATATGCCGCGTCCCCCTGGTCGCCGTGCCAATGTTCCATCCGCTGGAAGTAGGGCAAGACATCGGCGTAGGACCACCCATGAGCGCCCATTTCTTCCCAAGTGTCGTAATCCTGCGCATGGCCGCGCACATAAACCATCCCGTTGATACTGGATGATCCCCCGACCACACGACCGCGCGGTGTGACCAAACGGCGGCCACCCAAGTGCGGTTCGGGTTCCGTGCTGAACCCCCAGTCATACATCTTCATGTTCATCGGATAGGACAACGCCGCAGGCATCTGAATGAACGGGCCGCGGTCAGAACCGCCCTGTTCTATCACCACAACCTTTTTGCCAGCCGCACCAAGCCGGTAAGCAACCGCTGACCCCGCCGACCCCGACCCGATGATCACATATTCCGCCGACATTTCTCTCTCCTGTCCGAACTTGCAGACCATTTTCCAACTTTTTGCGCTTGCCCCCAAAGCGATCGCAGCACGCCCAGAGCGCGGGGTGGGCGGGCGGGAGCGGTCTGGGCGGGCGTCTTATTTGCCCGCGAACACGCCCCAAACAATCAACAAATCACCCAACATCACGCAACTGCGCCCGCAAATAGGACAGCGCTGTTTCCACGGCTGACGCCCCGTTTGGCAAGCCGGACTTCAACACTTCACGCAAGTAAAGACCGTCAATCAACCCACCTAAACCGTCTGCAATCGCCTCGGCCCGCACCCCCGCCAAGGGACGCAGGCCCACCAGTAAGTTCGATCGCAAGCGCCGCTGGTAAACGGCCAACAGTCGCTTTGCCTCAGGCACCGATTGCGCCAAAACCCAGAAATTCAACCACGCCCCAACTGCCTCACGGCGAAAGTTAGCGGCCGAGAAAGATGCCGCTAGCACCGCCCGCAGCCGCCCTTCAGGCCCATCGGCCAAGGCCAACGCCCCGCGCACTTCGGCCGCATATAGCGTCAAGATATGGCGCATCGCAGCCAAAAACATTTCTTCCTTTGACCCAAAATAGTGATGGGCCAACCCTGATGACATGCCCGCCCGCTTGGCAATCTGGCTGACCGTCACATCAAGCGACCCAACCCGACCGATTTCTACAATCGTGGCTTTGACCAGCGCCGCCTTTCGGATAGGTTCCATTCCAAGCTTTGGCATTTTGGTACCCTTACAGGAATTTACTTGCAAAAGGCAGCTAGCTTGAAGTTAACTGACTCGTCAATCAACAAAAAAACCAACCAACTCGGAGACCCCTAATGACCCTTCGTTCCGCAATGCTCGCAACCACCGTGGCTTTCGCCTTCGCAGGCACCGCCTATGCAGAAGGCTGCGACAAAGTTGTCTTTTCTGATGTGGGCTGGACCGACATCACTGCCACCACCGCAGCCACGTCTTTGGTGATGGAAGCCCTTGGCTATGAAACAGAAACCAAAGTTCTGTCGGTCCCCGTGACCTATACCGGCCTTGCTGGCGGTGACATCGACGTATTCCTTGGTAACTGGATGCCCACGATGGAGGCGGACCTTGCCCCCTACCGCGATGCTAAAACAGTAGAAACTGTTCGCACCAACCTTGAAGGCGCAAAATATACCCTTGCCACCAATGAAGCAGGTGCTGCTCTGGGCATCGCTGATTTCAAAGATATCGCTGCCCACAAAGACGCACTTGAAGGCCAGATTTATGGCATTGAACCCGGCAACGATGGCAACCGTCTGATCATGGATATGATCGCAAGCGGCCCATTTGGGCTAGACGGGTTTGAAGTCGTCGAATCCTCAGAGCAAGGCATGTTGGCCGAGGTCGCAAAAGCGACGGGCGATGCCAAGCCGATCATCTTCCTTGGCTGGGAACCCCACCCAATGAACGCCAACTTCAAGATGACCTATCTGACCGGTGGGGACGACTACTTTGGTCCGAACCTAGGCGGCGCCGTTGTCGATACGAACGTGCGCGCAGGCTATGTCGCTGAATGTCCAAATCAGGGCAAACTGCTGTCCAACCTCGTCTTTTCGTTGCCAATGGAAAATGAGATCATGGGCGCGATCCTGAACGACGGCGCTGATCCAAAGGATGCGGCCAAGGCATGGCTTGCGGCAAACCCGACAGCTTGGGAAGCATGGCTTGACGGCGTAACCGCCAAAGACGGCTCTGACGCCAAAGCTGCTGTGATGGCAGCGCTTCAGTAAAGCCGAAGAAAAGGCCCCGAGGCGTCTGCCTCGGGGCCTTTGACTTTGTAATGCAAGCGTGCTGCAACTAGCCTTTGAAGCAGCTTAGGTAACGACATGGAGGGGGGCGCCATGGAATGGCTTACCGATCACAAGATTCCGGTTGGCAAAGTGGCCAAGGCCATTTTCACTTGGATGAACGAAAACCTTGGCGGGCTGTTTGATGCGATTTCATGGGTCATGGAAGGCATGATCAACGGGATTCTCTGGTTGCTGCAATCGCCTCACCCCCTTGTGATCATTGGACTTTTCATCGCCCTAACCTGGTACCTGCAAAGGTCTTGGAAAGTGTGTCTTGGGGCGTTTCTGGGGTTCTTGTTCATTCTGAACCAAGGATATTGGGAAGAAACCACCGAAAGCCTGACCCTGATCCTATCGGCCTGTGTGGTTTGCATGGGGCTTGGCGTGCCCATCGGCATCGCCGCCGCACACCGGCCACGGCTTTATGCCGCCATGGTGCCGGTGCTGGATTTGATGCAAACTTTGCCCACCTTTGTCTACTTGATCCCGGCCATCGTGTTCTTTGGCCTTGGTATGGTGCCCGGCCTGATCGCGACCGTCATCTTTGTGCTGCCAGCCCCAATCCGATTGACCCAGCTTGGCATAGCGTCCACCCCGACGGCCCTGCTAGAGGCCGCAACAGCCTTTGGCGCGACCCCAAAGCAACGGCTGTGGAAGGTCGAGTTGCCCTACGCCATGCCGCAAATCATGGCCGGATTGAACCAGACCATCATGCTTTCGCTGTCGATGGTGGTGATCGCCGCTTTGGTCGGCGCGAATGGTTTGGGCGTGCCAGTGGTGCGGGCGCTGAATTCAGTGAACACGGCACTCGGGTTCGAATCTGGCTTTATCATTGTCGTGGTGGCGATCTTGTTGGACCGCATGTTGAGGGTTAAGACGAAATGAACACCGCAGCAAAAATCACTGCCGCACAAAACATTGCCGTAGAGTTTGACCGCGTCTCCATAGTGTTTGGTGACACACCTGACCGCGCTCTTCCTTTGATGGACCGCGGGTTGTCGCGCAGTGAAATTCAAACCCAAACGGGGCAGATTTTGGGGGTCCACGACTGTACTTTGTCTGTGGCGCAGGGCGAGATTTTGGTTCTGATGGGCCTGTCCGGGTCCGGAAAATCCACCTTGTTGCGCGGCGTGAACGCGCTGAACCCCGTGGTGCGCGGTGAAGTGCGGGTGCACAACGGCACCGAAATGGTGTCGGTAACCAAGGCCGATCCGGAAACCTTGCGCAAACTGCGCCTGTCACAGATCGCCATGGTGTTCCAACAATTTGGTCTTTTGCCGTGGCGCAGTGTCCGCGAAAATGTCGGATTGGGGCTGGAACTTGCGGGCATGACGCCTGAACAACGCCGCCCGCTAGTCGACGCGCAGTTGGAACTGGTCAATCTGACCCCCGCTGCCGAACGCAAAGTCGGAGAGTTGTCAGGCGGGATGCAACAACGCGTAGGTCTTGCCCGCGCTTTTGTCACCCAAGCGCCCATTCTGCTGATGGATGAGCCCTTTTCGGCGCTCGACCCGCTGATCCGCTCTCGTCTGCAGGACGAATTGCTGGACCTTCAGGCCAAGCTGAAACGCACGATTATTTTCGTCAGCCATGATTTGGACGAGGCGTTCAAGATCGGCAACCGCATCGCGTTGATGGACGGCGGGTGCATCGTGCAAATCGGCACGGCCCGCGAAATTATCGCCAACCCTGTGTCAGAATATGTCGCGGATTTCGTGGCACACATGAACCCGT
>JAAFIJ010000218.1 GCA_013298675.1 Rhodobacterales bacterium
TTCGACATCTTTCAACGGATGAACCGCTTTTTGCAGCGACTTCACCGGAATATGCGCGGGAAGGGGGCGTTGAATGATAATGCCATTCACCCGCGGATCGGCATTTAGACCCGCCAAAACACCGGTCAGTTGTTCTAAAGAAATAGTTTCGGGATAGTTGCGCGCCTCAAACCCCACGCCAGCAGCTTCAGCCGACCTTTGCTGATTGCGCACATAAAGTTCGGCAGCTGCGACATCGCCTACGGAAATTGACACCAATCTAGGTGTCCAGCCGAGTTCTGCCAAAGCCTGAGCCTCAATCAGTGTTTGCGCCCGCATCCTGGCAGCAATGGCTTTTCCGTCAATCAGCGTCGCCGTCATATTGCCCTTTCATGGGCAATTTCGCCCCTAAGTCTTTGGTCCCAGCGCCTGCTCCTCGCGCGCGATTGACCACTCTATCAACCGCCGCCAAAGGTCTTCGGTCAGATCGGGGTCAAAACCAATTGCTTTCGCACTGTCGCGTACCCGATCGACCACTTGTTCGACCCGATCTTCGATCCTCGCAGGCAGGTTTTCTTGCTGCTTCAACACCACGGCGCGATCAATGTAACTCGCCCGCGCCGCCAGTTTTGCAACGATTTCCCGATCAAGCGCATCAATCTGGACGCGCAATTCACGCATCGTTTGGCAATCAATGGGGGCCTTCATCGCACTCTCCTTTGGGCTGGCATCTGGTAAATCCGATACAGCCAAAAGGCAATGCGACGAATGCCCCCAACCGATTAGAACAAACCTTCGACGTTGCCATCCGCGTTCAACCGGATCACTTCGGCAGAAGGCACTTTTGGCAAGCCAGGCATGGTCATGATCTCACCGCAGATCGCAACGATGAAACCAGCACCCGCTGACAGACGAACCTCACGGCACGGCACCGAGTGGCCCGTTGGCGCGCCGCGCACGGTCGGATCGGTGGTAAAGCTGTACTGGGTTTTAGCCACACAGATCGGCAGATGACCGTAGCCCGCTGCTTCCCATGTTTTCAGCTGATCGCGGATCGACTTGTCTGCGATAACGCCATCCGCATGGTAAATGCGCTTAGCGATGGTTTCCAGCTTTTGGAACAGTGGCATGTCGTCTGGGTAAAGCGGTGCAAAGTTCGCCGAACCCGATTCTGCCAAGGCCACAACCTTGTGTGCCAATTCTTCAATACCAGCAGAGCCATGCGCCCAATGCTTGCACAGGATCGCCTCTGCGCCCTGCTCGGCCACATAGGCCTTTACAGCCGCGATTTCGGCATCGGTATCGCTGAAGAAGTGGTTGATTGCGACCACAACCGGCACGCCAAATCCTTTGACGTTGCCAATGTGGCGGCCCAGGTTCGGGCAACCCTTTTTCACGGCTTCCACGTTTTCCGCGCCCAAGTCAGCCTTGGCTACGCCGCCATTCATCTTCATTGCGCGCACGGTGGCCACGATCACAGCCGCCGAAGGCTTCAACCCCGCCTTACGGCACTTGATGTCAAAGAACTTTTCCGCACCCAAGTCAGCACCGAAGCCAGCTTCGGTCACGACATAATCGCCCAGCTTCAGCGCGGTCTTGGTGGCGATAACCGAGTTACAGCCATGCGCGATGTTGGCAAAGGGGCCGCCATGCACGAAGGCTGGGTTGTTTTCCAGCGTTTGCACGATATTTGGCTGCATCGCGTCTTTCAAAAGAACGGTCATCGCACCATCGGCCTTGATGTCGCGGGCGTAGATCGGCTTTTTGGCACGAGTATAGGCGACGACAATGTCACCCAAACGCTTTTGCAGATCTTCCAGATCGTTCGATAGGCACAAGATCGCCATGACTTCCGACGCCACGGTGATATCAAAGCCGGTCTGACGCGGGAAACCATTGGAAACGCCGCCAAGGTTCACCACGATGTCACGAAGTGCGCGGTCGTTCATGTCCATCACGCGGCGCCAAACGATGCGACGCGCGTCGATTTCCAGTTCGTTGCCCCAATAGATATGGTTGTCGATCATCGCCGACAGCAGGTTGTGGGCGGAGGTAATTGCGTGGAAGTCACCCGTGAAGTGCAGGTTCATTTCTTCCATCGGCACAACCTGGGAATAGCCGCCGCCAGCAGCGCCACCCTTCATGCCAAAATTCGGGCCAAGCGAGGCCTCGCGGATACAAACCACGGCCTTTTTGCCGATACGGTTCAAACCGTCGCCCAGACCCACAGTAGTGGTGGTCTTGCCTTCGCCAGCAGGCGTTGGGTTGATTGCGGTGACCAAAATCAGCTTGCCATCAGGGCGACCTGCCAAGGATTTGATGAACTCTTGGCTGACCTTGGCTTTGTCGTGGCCATAGGGCAACAAATGCTCGGCAGGGATGCCCAGCTTTGCACCAATCTCCATGATAGGTTTTTTCTTGGCTTCGCGAGCAATCTCAATATCTGTCTTTACGGCCATTGCGCTAGTCTCCCTGAAGGGCAAAGATATTCCATTAGCGACGGTGATATCCCGTGTTGTCGGGAATGAAAGGCGATTTTCCGACTTCTCCCGCGCCAAATTCGCCAACAGCTGTTTCCTATCGGAAAATTTGGAACGCATGTGAAAACTTTGCCGAATTTGGAAAATTTATTCCGCAATTGATTGCGATTGAGATTTGCGCCAGCGGGCAAACCCATGTTTCGCACTTTCACAAGAATTTGCCGCAAACCTGAAAATGAAACGACCAACGCTTCGAATAGGCCCGAGAATTTTGGCCGACAACATGCGCGAAAATCATCTTAGCCCGTTTTGAGGCGATCACCTAGATCCCGCCACGCGTCGCTGCCAAATGCGCCCATACAGGTTGGTCAGGGATATGCAGACGTATCTTTGCCCCAACCCGCAGCATCCCTTCTGCCTCCACCCATGCCGTCACGCCACGACGACCTGCAGCTGCGGGCTTGAACCGTTTACCAAAGCTGGGGTGGGTGTCTTCAATCGGCCTTGCGGGCAAGGTGCAGGGCCGATTTTCCATATCAACAACAAGTGTCGCCCCCCCTGTTGCCTGCAACCGGCTCGACGGCGGAAGATGTGAGAAATCCGGAATCCCCGCCACAACCATTGTGGCGCCAAGCAGCGCTGGATCAAGGTCACTCAGACCCATCTGCGCAGCAATTGCATCCAAGTCTTCTTGCGACAAAACCGAAAACTGCCGCACGTTGCGAATGATTGTCCCACGGCGGTATTGATCGCTGACGCGGCTACAAGATGGCCGCGTCATGCCGCCATGTGCTTCGCCTTTGGGGCCATCAAAACCCGCCCAAAGTTCGGACAAAGCGCCACTCTGCAGCGCTGCATCCCGATCTGCCACTCGGCCAAGCCAAACGATTTTCCCAACAAGATCGGTTTTCAAAAGTGCTGGCATGTCATCTATCCTGCATCGGCTTTTGGATAGCGAACCTGAAATCGTCTAGGCTGTCCAGTGCCCTCGAATTTCACGCGATCAAAAATGCAAAATCCCCGACGAGCGAACACCTCGGGGATTTTTCAAGCTGACATTTGCCTCAGACCTGAGGTTCGGGTGCCGGATCAATTTTTGGTTTGCGCGCGCGGGTCTTGGGGATGGAAATTGCGCCCGTCACTGCTGCTCCACTTTCCGGGCCATCGCCACCTTCAGGGCCTGAGGGTAATTCACCTGCAACCACGCGACGAATTTCGTCGCCTGTCAGCGTCTCATACTCCAGCAGACCTTTGGCAAGCCGTTCAAACTCTACTGCCTTTTCCGTCAGGATCTTGCGCGCAGTTTCATAGCCTTCATCGATCAGCTTTTTCACTTCGGATTCAATCAGGCCTTTGGTCTCTGCCGAAACTGACAATCCCGCGGTTTTTCCTTGATAGCCTTCGTGCGCCTCGGCGTAATCTATGTTGCCAACAGCATCTGACATGCCCCAACGCAGCACCATTGCCCGCGCCAGACCAGAGGCTTGCTGAATATCGCCCGACGGTCCGTTCGATACATTTTCTTCGCCCCATTTGATGATCTCAGCCGCTTTACCTGCCATCGTCATCGCAATCTTTTGTTTGCACTCACCCTTGTGCCAGTTCAGCCGGTCGATCTCTGGCAAAGACACAACCATGCCAAGCGCGCCACCACGGGGGATGATCGTCGCTTTGTAAACGGGGTCGCATTTCGGCAGGGCCATGCCAACAATCGCGTGGCCCGCTTCGTGATAGGCAGTGTGTTCTTTCTGCTCATCGGTCAGAACCATCGAGCGGCGCTCTGCCCCCATCATCACTTTGTCTTTGGCGTTTTCAAAATCGACCATGGTGACAAAACGGCGACCGATGCGGGCGGCCAAAAGGGCAGCTTCATTCACCAGGTTGGCAAGATCAGCGCCAGAAAAACCGGGCGTGCCGCGTGCAATCACGCGCAGGTCAACATCCGGGCCCGAGGGCACTTTGCGGGCGTGAACCGACAGGATCTTTTCACGACCTTTGATGTCCGGGTTCGGCACGTGGATCGTGCGGTCAAAACGGCCTGGGCGCAGCAAGGCCGGGTCCAGTACGTCTTTACGGTTGGTTGCAGCGACGATGATCACGCCTTCATTGGCGTCAAAACCGTCCATTTCGACCAGCAGTTGGTTCAAAGTCTGCTCGCGTTCGTCATTGCCGCCGCCAACACCCACACCGCGGGCGCGGCCAACGGCGTCGATTTCGTCGATGAAAACAATGCAAGGCGCATTCTTTTTCGCCTGTTCAAACATATCTCGGACACGACTTGCGCCAACGCCCACAAACATTTCAACGAAGTCAGAACCCGAGATGGAAAAGAACGGCACGCCCGCCTCACCCGCAATAGCGCGAGCG
>JAAFIJ010000219.1 GCA_013298675.1 Rhodobacterales bacterium
GATGATGCGGGCGACCACACAGCACTTCAGGCCGCGCAAACCCTGTCCGAAGCTGGCGCGCGGGTAGAAATCATGACCCCAGACCGCAGCTTTGCCCCTGAAGTGATGGCGATGAATCTTGTGCCCTATATGCGGGCGCTTCAGGACAAGGACGTGACCTTTACTGTGACCTACCGATTGACCGGCGTGGAGCGCGACGGCAACCAGATCAAGGCGACGATCGATTCTGATTACATGACGCTGGGCAAAACGGCGCATTACGATCAGATCGTGGTCAACCACGGCACCCAGCCTTTGGCGGATCTCTATTTCGCGCTGAAACCACAATCGCAAAACCTTGGTGCGGTGGACTATGACGCGTTGATCGCCAATCAGGCCCAAACGCTGGGCGGTGGCCCGGTTGGGTTTCAACTGTTCCGCATTGGTGACGCGGTAGAGGCGCGCAACATTCACGCGGCCATCTATGACGGGCTGCGATTGGTCAACCAGATATAGATCGTCTAATGGCGTTCAAAAAACGCAACGATCTTTTCTGCGATCCGATCGCGTTCGGCAATCTGGCTGAGTGACGCTTTGGCGCGGATCGAAACCTCTGGCGGCAGTTTGTGACCAAAGGCATCGACCAGCGCTGAAATAAATTCTGGCGTCATTTCGGGGTGGTACTGCGTCGTCAGGATATGTTGGCCGATTGCAAAGCTACCAATCGGACAATCCGGGTTGCCGCCAATCACCTGCGCGCCAATCGGGGCCTGCAAAACCTGTTCACTATGCGCCGCATAGAGCCTGATTTTGCCGTCCTCCATCGTGGTTTCGGCCAACCCAAACACCCATCCGCCAGGGTTCGCACCCACGCTACCTCCCAATGCCTGCGCAATCGCTTGATGTCCAAAACACGCGCCAAACATCGGAGCCTTGGCGGCATCAAGCCGTTTAATCAGATCAAGCAACTGTTGCACCCAAGGGTCTGCATCATGCACGGACGCCGGGCTGCCAGAGATGATCCACCCATCCACGCCCGACAGATCGCTTGGAAAGATCCCGTCCTTGACCACATAACTGCTGACACGCCAGTCCGGCCGAAGAAGATTCAACAGGTCGGCAAACTTGGCGCGATCATCTGGCCGGGCCTTGGCAAAGGCGCTGTCATCAGTGTTGGTGATAAGGACGGCGATATGCATGATCTGGCTCTTTACATATTTATGAACATGTTTAGTATAAATATAAATGAACCCTTCGGCAAGCGAGGATATATGACCCTCTGGCACCCCATCGACGACGGCTTTGCGGACCTGTCCAGCCACGACAGCTTTGTTAACGGCGCGCCGCTGAACACCTTTGCGCGCCTGCGCCGCGATGATCCGATGCATTGGACCAGCTATGCGCAGGGCGAAAGTTATTGGTCGGTGACACGTCACGCTGATATCTTTGAGCTGAACCGACAAACTGATCTGCTGTCTTCCGCCCGCGGCATCCGGATTGAAGATCAGTCCTACGAGGAATACCTCGCCCGGCGCACCTTTCAAGAAACTGACGGTGCAGAGCATATGGCGACACGGATCCGCGTCGCCAAAGCCTTCTCCCGGCCAGTCATCGCCCAGTTTGAACAGGTGATCCGCGACATCTGCATCGATATCCTCGACAAGACCCTGCCCAAATTAACCTTTGATGCCACCGCCGACATCGCGCGCCAATTGCCGATGCAAATGTTGGGTCGCATCATGGGCACGCCCGACGAAGATTTGCCTTGGCTGGTGGCTAAGGGTGATGCCCTGATCGCCAATTCGGATCCCGACTTTACCACCCACGTTCTGGACAAGATGACCACCGATGAATTTCGGATGATGCCGTTCAATTCGCCCGCTGGGGCAGAACTGTTCGTCTATGCCAAAGACCTGATGGCACGAAAGGCTGCAGCGGGTGATCGCTCTGGCGTCCTGCCGCTGATCCTTGAGGCTGGGCCAGACGGCACCACGATGCCAGAGCACGAATTCCGCAACTTCTTCTGCCTGCTTGTCGCGGCGGGCAATGACACCACGCGCTATTCGATCGCGGCAGGGATCCAGGCCTTGGCGCACCAACCCGAACTGCTGCCACAGTTGCAATCGGGCACGGTGTGGGACACTGCACCTGATGAAATCATCCGCTGGGCAACCCCGGCCATCTATTTCCGACGCACCGCAACGCGAGATTTTGACTATCACGGCAAACAGATCAAGGCTGGGCAAAAGGTTGTCTATTGGTGGCTATCGGGCAACCGGGACGAAACCGCCTTTGACACCCCGTGTCGGGTCGATTTTGCCCGCCAGAACAACCGCCACATGTCTTTTGGACAGGGGGGGCCGCATGTCTGCCTTGGGATGTGGCTGGCGCGCCTAGAGGTGCGGGTCCTGTTCGAAGAGCTTGCCAAACGCATCACTTCGATTGAACCTGCAGGCGCACAGAAATTCTTGCGCTCCAACTTTGTCGGCGGCCTTAAATCGCTGCCGGTTACCGTGACGCTCAAATAGGCGGCAACAGACCGCATCTCAGGGAGATTACGATGTCCGACCACCCGCAGCGCCTTCGCGCGATGTTTTGCGACCACCTGTCAATCATGCGGGGCAAATACCTGCCCGCCAGCAAAATGGGCGATGACGAAAGCCGCTTCGCCCGGCCCACGTTTTCGGTGCATTACGACAAAGACCTGTTGATAGAGGCGCCGGGCACCATGTGCCTGCAAGGTATCCCCGATATGGCGCTGCGCTGGAAAGCCTCAGAAATCCGTCAAGGCTGGGAGCCGAACACAAGTGTCGTTCTGGGCGATCTTTTCGCGGGCGACGGAACCGAAATTCCTATGTGCCCGCGCTCTGCTCTTAAGCGCGCTGTCGCTGCATGGCAGGCGCGCGGCCTTACGCCAAAGGTCGGCATTGAACTCGAAGCCTACGCTTTCGTGCGCCAGCAAGATGGAACGATCGCGCCCTATGACACTCCCGGCGGTGTGGTCTATGGCACCGGCAATTTCACTGACCCCAAACGCTTCACCGACGCCATCTGGAACAAGGCGCAAGAGATCGGCCTGCCGCTTGATCTGATCACCGCCGAATACGATACACCGCAATATGAATTCACTCTGACTTTTGACACTGCTGTGGAACATGTCGATACTGTCGTGCTGTTTCGCCAAATGGCCCGCGAAGTGGCTTTGGATCATGGCATTATCCTCACCTTCTTGCCCAAACCGATCCCAGGCAAGGGCGGAAATGGCATGCATATCAACCTGTCTTTCACCGATACGGCGGGCCAGAATGCACTGGCCAATGGCCCCAATGGCGATCCAAACAACCTCAACGATCTGGCGCGCGGCTGCGTAGCGGGCTGGATGCACCATCACCGTGCCATGGCCGGGCTGATCGCGCCAAATGCGCTCAGCTATGATCGCCTCCAACCCGCCAGCCTTTCCGGCTTTTGGTGCAACTGGGGTGGTGACAATCGCAACGTGACCGTCAGACTTTCTGCCGAAGGGGGCAAAAAGGCGCGTCTTGAACACCGGATGGCCGACGCCGCCGCAAACCCCTACACGGCGGTCGCGACGGTTTTGCAAGCGGCCTTGCTTGGGGTTCAAAATCAGTACCCGCTTCAACCCATGGAAACCGGCAACGGATTTTCATCCAATGACGCCACGCAAGGCGTCGCTTCCTCGCTGACGGATGCCCTGAATGACTTGGACGCAGATCACGCGCTCAGCGCCGCTGTCGGGGCGGGCTTGGTCGAAAATCATCTTTATATGAAACGCGCCGAAGTCGATAAAACGGCCGACTTCGATCCACAGACACTGCGCGATTGGTACATTTGGTACCTGTGAACAATCGTCGCGCCGTACCCTGTTTCATCTGTTCAAAAATATCCCACGGGGAGGCTTGAGTTTTCCAACGGAAATCTCAAGCCCGGGGGTGTGAACCCCCGCCGCTGCCCCTCAAACCGGAGAGATCCATGCAAGTAACCTGGCATTTACCCAATGGCGAAACCCGTATCGCTGCCGTTAAACCCGGCCAAAATATGATGGAGGCAGCCGTTTCGCAGAATATTCCCCGGATCATCGGTGAATGCGGTGGCTCGCTGTCTTGTGCGACCTGCCACGTGATCGTCGATCCTGCCTGGTTTGCAAAAACCGGCGGGCCTGGCGCGTTTGAAGACGATATGCTTGACGCGACAGAGGTAGACCGCCAAGCGACCTCACGTCTGTCGTGTCAGATCAAATTTGATGCGGCGCTGGATGGCATTGTCCTGCATGTGCCGACCTAAACGACGCTGAGCGGGCGGCAAAGCCCACCCAAATTCGCCAACGTGTCGCTAAAATTGATCGCGCCCCCTCATTTTTTGATGAGAGGGCGCAGGTACTTTAACGGGGTCAATGATCAAAAGCTGCGTTCGTTGGCAGCGAATGGCCTGTCATTCTTAGACCGGTGGAATTACGGCATCATTGGACGACAAAGCCGCTGCCAACAACAACAAGAGCAGCAGCGGAACAAGCATGCCACCGGCACTGGAAGAAGAATCCGCAGCGACCACTTTGTCGTCCATCACCACTTCTGGCGCGCCGCCAGCAAGCGCCGCGCTGGCTGTCAAAGCAAAAACCGTTGTCCCTGCAATCAAAAGTTTACGCATGTTTCTTTCCCTTTTCAGTTTGTTGAAAGCATCGCTTTCAGGCAGCAAAAAGCTCCTCGGTTTTAAGTGCCTGATGGAGCTGGAGCAGCAGGGCTGGACGACATGGCCGCCGCCAACAGCATCAAGAGCAACAGCGGAACAAGGATGCCGCCTGCGCTGGAAGAAGAGTCC
>JAAFIJ010000022.1:0-15415 GCA_013298675.1 Rhodobacterales bacterium
GGGTTGGCGGCGTTTGAGGCGATGTTGGGGGATATCGGATCCGCCGGGTATTGCCACGCAGATCAAATTTCCATCGCGGACCTGTGTCTTGTGCCGCAGGTTTATAATGCAGAGCGGGTTGGCATCGATATCGCGGCCTATCCGCGCATCAATCAGATCATGGTCCACTTGAATGGCATTCCTGCGGTTGCGGCAGCACATCCTGACCGGGTAAAACCCTAAGCGCACCCTAGCGCAGGCGAACGGACACGCGAGAGGATCTGCCTGACGCATCGATCACCGACAGGGTCAAAAATCCGCGCCCCAGATGCGGCAGCAGCACGTCGCGGTCTTGGGTGGCAATCAGAACCGGCAGCCCATTCGCAAGCCAGGTAAACGGGGCGGTGCCGCCGCGCACCTTTGCCAAAAGTGCGCCGTTCAACAGTTCAACCTCGCCGTTATCGGGTGGAAACGTCATCTGCGGTGCATCGGGTGCTGCAGCAAAGGCCGCATTCCGAGCGCGAAACCTTTGCAACGGTTGGGGAAGTTGGTTGTTGGCCAGCAACAGGGTTTCGGGCGGCGCGGCGGGCTGCGGAGTCAGGGTTGGTTTCAGGCGCGCAAAGGCCTGAAACAGCACGGGTGCCGCCAGATCTGCGCCAAAAGCACCGGGAACGGGTGTGCCATCGGGTCGGCCCATCCAGATGCCAATCACGTGCTGACCATCAAAGCCAATCGCCCACGCATCGCGGTGGCCATAACTTGTACCGGTCTTGTAAGCGAGGCGACTTTCCGGCGCGCCCGGCGGTGGGGCAAGACCCGCCATGATATCTGAAACCTGCCATGCGGACGTGGCCTGCAACACGCGCTGACTTTGCGCACGCACTTCCCCTGCTTGCGAGATCAAGGTCAGCGGCACCCCGCCACGCGCAATGGTCGCATAAAGCTGCACCATGTCATGCAGCGACACGCCGATGCCGCCCAAAGCTATCGCCAGACCTGGCTGGCCATTCGGCAAGGCAAACTTAACCCCTGCTTTGTCCAGCGCTTGCAAGAGGCGCGGGGGGCCCAATGCCTCTGTTAGGGCGACGACGGGGATATTCAACGACAGTTGAAGCGCCTCACGGATGCGAATCTCTCCGCGATATTGGCGGTCAAAGTTTTGCGGACGATAGCCGGAAAAATCTGTCGGTCGGTCGTCAATCAGGGTTTCAGGATGGGCCAGGCCTTGATCAAAGGCCAGACCGTAAACCAGCGGTTTCAAGGTCGATCCGGGGCTGCGAAGTGCCGTGGTCATATCGATGAAGCCTTGCCGCGCATCACCCCGAAAGGCGGCAGAGCCGACAGAAGCGAGAATTTCGCCCGACTGGTGATCGGCCACAACCATCGCTACTTGCAGACGGTCGCCTTGGCCCTGAACGACGTTGGCGGCCAATTCTTCAAGCGCGATTTGCAGAGACTTGTCCACTGTCAGGTGCACGGTTTGGGCCGACGGGTCCAGATTGCGCGCGCGGTCCGACATATGTGGCGCAAGCGTCGGGAACGGTCTGCGCTGGGCCAGCACCGGTTCTGACGTCGCCGCCCGCGCCTGTTCGGCGTCGATGATCTTGTCACGCAAGGCGCGCGCAATCACCCGGTTGCGAGCAAGGGCTGCTTGACCCGGGGACCGGTCCGGTCTGCGTGTTTCGGGCGATTGGGGGATGGCCACCAAAAGGGCGACCTCTGCCGGGGTCAGACGGCGTGGTTCTTTGCCGAAATAGGACAGGGTGGCGGCGCGGATGCCTTCGAGGTTGCCGCCATATGGGGCGAGCAACAGATAAAGCTTCAGGATCTGCGGTTTCGTCAAACGCCGCTCTAGCGCCAGGGCGACGCGGATTTGGCGCAATTTGCCATCGACAGCACCTGTGCCACTGTTTTCCAACAGACGCGCCACTTGCATGGTGATGGTTGATCCGCCTGACAGGATGCGCCCGTTGCGAACGGCTTGTCCCATCGCGCGGAGCAGGGCGCGCGGATCAACGCCTGCATGGTCGTAAAACCGCTGATCTTCATAGGCCAAGAGGGCGGCGATAAAGGTCGGGTCCACTTGCGCCGGATCAACCGCCATGCGCCAGCGGCCATCTGCAACGGTATAGGCGCGCAACAGGGCACCGTCACGGTCCAGCACCTCTACCGAAGTGGCGATGTTCAGCGCTGGCAGTTGTGTGGCGTCAATCCAAACATCGCCCAAATCGCGGCCAACGGCAGACAGCCACAGACCTGCGACAAGGGCAAAAAGGGTCCGTGCAGGTTTCATTTTGGCGTCATGCGACCCTTACTCTGCGATCTGAACCGTGGCCGCGTCAGACCGCCCGGTCAGGTCTGGGCGGTACATATCCTCTACGCTCGCAGCGGGCTGATGGAACGTGCCGGGTGAAATGGCGCGAACGATATAGCCAAGCCGGAACGCCGCATTGCTGTGCCGATCCAAGGCGGCAAGGAAACGGTCCTGGCGGAATTCGGTGTGGGTGACATCCGATTCAAAATTGAGCGCATCAAGTGCGGGCAAAGACCCCGACGACAGCAGGTTTGGATTGTCGATCTCAAACCCGGCGGGCAATGGATCAGACACCATCAACCGCGCCTCTCCCCGGCCAAAGGGCGTGACATCCAGCACCGCGATCAGGCGCTGACCAGTCTTTATGCCGTCCAGCGTCGTTGGTTCCCCGTCCAGCGTGTAATAGCTGCGAGTGATCGCATAGCCGGCACCTCCTGCTGGTTCGGGAACCGAAGGCACACCATATGTTGTCACGGTCAGCGTCGTATCGTCGCCGGTATTGCCCACGACAAGCGGTGCTGCGTTGGTCGCATCCAACACTTTGATCAACGGACCGGTAGAGGGCGTACCGTTCAGGGTGATGCCACCCGTTGCCGCTTGGTCGATCAGCGCATTCGCTGCCAACAGGGTCCATGCGGCCTCTTGAGTCGACAGGCTGCGGGTTGTGGTCAGTTGGGTGATCAGCGCCTCACGGTCTACGGTTTGGGTGTTCGCCTCTGCCGCAAGGGCCAGCACCGCCGCAAGATCGCGGAAGTTGGTGCCAAAGTCGGCGCGGTAGATCTGTTCTTGGTCCGGCCCGGTCTGTGCAGACAGTGCGACAGCGGCCCGGCGGAACATCGCGTCGGCGCGGGGCTGATCGCCGTAGCTGGCAAGGGCTGATCCCAATTGCGCCATGGCCGTCGGGGTGGCAAAGGCATCGCCCTTAACGTCGACGAAATAGCGCAGATCGCCGATCGCTGCGGCCCCTTCACGGGCCAAGACCATCAGCGCATAGGCAAGCGCCTCACCACCCTTGTCAAAGTCGGGCTGATAGTTGACCTGATTGCGCAAATTATCCAGCGCGGTGCGGAAAGCCGCATCGGGCACAGTGAACCCGCGAGATTTGGCACGACTTAGGAAATCGGTGACAAAGGCATCAAGCCACATATCACCGCTCGACGGCCCCCAGAGCCCAAAGGCACCGTTGCTGGATTGGTTGGTCAAAATCTCTGCAATCGCCTGATCAACGCGGGTTTTGATGTTGTCAGAACCGGGCAGCCCGAGGGCTATCGCGACATCATCAAAGTACAGAAGCGGCATCGCTTTGGAGGTCATCTGTTCGGTACAGCCGTAAGGATAACGGTCCAAGGCCGCCAAAATCCCCGGCGCGTTCATCCGCGCAATTGGTCCCACGGCCAGTGTAGCCTTGCCGGAGCCTGCAATCAGACCGGAAAAGGCGGCTTGGTCAAACGTGAATTCCTGACCCTTTTTCAGATCAAAGCGGCTGATCCGGATCACAGCGGGGTCATTCGTTTGTACCGGAACCGTCAAGGTCTTGCGCAGGACTTTGCCATCAACGGTGGTCAAAGTGACCTCGATGGTTTGAATCCCATGGCTGCCCGTGGGGGCAGTCACTGGCACCGCGATCACCGCTTTGCCAAGGTTTGTCAGATCAACACCAGAGGGCGCGTCGCCCAAGGTCAGCCCAGCCGACGTGATGTCCAACCCCATACGGCCACTTGGGCCGGTGGCATGGACGATTTCCAAGAGCAGCCGCGTTTGGTCGCCGGGGGCCAGAAACCTTGGCAAGCTGGCGGTCACCACAACCGGATCGCGCACCAAGACATCGGCTGTCGCCTGTCCAACCCCTTTGTTTGACCAAGCAACGGCCATGATTTTGACCGTGCCGTTGAACGCGGGCAGATCAAAACTTGTTCGGACAATGCCATCGGCACCGACCTGAACCGGACCAGTGAAGTAGGCGACCAATTCTTCAGTAGGGGGCGGGGATTGTAGCCGCGCTTGCGCGCCCGCATCACCGCCCGAACGGACCGAGCCTTCGGCACCGTTCAACCCGTCGATCAACCTGCCGTAAATGTCACGAATGGCAACGCCCAGTTTGCGCTGGCCAAAGTAATGGTCTTGCGGATCGGGCGCTTTGAACCCGGTCAGGTTCAATATCCCCAGATCCACTGCCGCAATGGTGACATAGGCAGTATCACCCGCAGTAATGCCGTCGACTTTGACTGCGATGTCCAGCGGGCCGCGTGGTGATGCCTCGGTTGCCACGTCAATGTTGGCGGTCAAAGCGCGCAGACCGGGGTCGATTTTCGCGTGGGTCAGACCCAAAGCGCGGGCAGGATTGCGCCCTGCGGCCACGTCCATGGGGCGCAATACCGATGCGGTCACATAAACGCCAGCGCCCCAATCATCGGTCACATCGAGGGAAATGGTGTTCTCACCCTCAACCACCTCAACCGCCTTCATCATCACAAGGCGGTTCGACAGAACGCTGATCAGAGCTGTGCCTGCCGCGCGAGGAACGATGCGCAGGGTCGCAGTGTCGCCGGATTTATAGGCGGGTTTATCAAGCGACAGTTCCAGCGTGTCGGGTGTGGCAGAAACATCTGCGGGGGCATACCAGCCTGCATAAAACTGAACAGAGCTGACAGCCGTTTCGCCATCATCGCGCGACACCGTCAGTTCGTACTGCCCCCATTTCACCGGGGCGGCAATTTCTGTGGGGGTTATGCCCAGCGTGCTGTCACCTTCGGCAACCGGGCTTCTTGTATAGACCGGCTCCCAATTCCAGCTGCCGTCTTTTTGGTACCACTGATAATTGGCCTCAAGCCGGTTGATCTGCCAGTGAACCGCCATAGGGGTCGCGGCAAGGCTTGGATCCACGGCGATCAGGTCAAAGCGGGCTTCGGTGTTCTCTGCAACCACGTCGTCAAACATCGGCTTGATCCCGATGATGGCCGAGGACGGTGCCAGCAATGTGTCGATCCGCCGTTCAACGGGACGGCCAGAGCCCTCGGCGACACGCGCGGTGACGCGCATCTGCAGCGGGCGACCGGGATCGGCCACATCTGGCAACGCAAGGTCCAGCGTCGCCTGCCCTGCGGCATCAGTCTTGGTGCCGCCAAAGCTTTCGATCACGGCGTCAAATGGCGCATCGTGGCGACCAAAGCTGTAACCCGGCCAAGCCTTGATCTGCGTCGCGGCCAGAAGCAGCACCTCTCCTTCGATAGCAAGATCTGCGCCCGGTGCGCCGAACAGATATTTCGCATCCACCGTCAGGCTGGGGCTGTCGCCCAGATGGATCGGCCCATCGCCCAGCTTCAGAGCAAAGTCGATGCGTTCAGGCAGAAAGTCTTCGACCAAAAACGTCTTGGACGTCAGCGCCGGCGCGTCCGCATCCGCATAAACCTCCAGCCGCCACACCCCGCGTGGGGCAGAGCCCGCGATGGGCAGCGTAAAGATGTGGCCACCGGCCCCCGCATCAGGCGCAAGGCTGCGGGAATATTCCACCCCGTCCGGCCGGGTCAAAACGGCGGTCAAAGGCAGGCCGGCGATCGCTTCGGCCTTTGGATCGCGGGCCAGCGCGGTGGCGAACACCGTTTCGCCTGCGCGGTAGGCGCCTCGGTCTGTGGTCAGGAACACGTCAACCGGAGGGGCCGCTTCGCGCCCTTCAACGCCGCGATCAGACAGGTCAAATTCTGGGTCGATCAAGGACAAAAAGGCGATGTCGCTGTCGCCTTCATGCGCCACGATCAAGGCCGGCGACATGCCACCCAATCCCAATGACAGGCCCGGTTCAAAATGGGCATAACCATTTGCGTCGGTGGCAACGGTCGCCAGCACCTCATTCGTGCGGGAGATAAGGTCGACGGAAACGCCCGCCTTGGCCCCGGCTGTGCCAAGTGAGCGGACAAAGACATGCAATCCGTCAACGCCGCTTAGGGTGGTCAAGCCAAGATCAGAGACGACGAACCATTGCCATGCTGCGGGCACAGCGTAGGGATCAACGCCCGGCACAGAGGCACGCAGCGCATAGACGCCGGGTGCTTGGCCCGCAATCGCCTCTGCCATCGGCAGACGGGTGGTAATGTCGCGGTTCACCTCTTGGCCGACCGTCGCCTCTCCTGTCCAGATCTGTTTGCCGACGTGGTCTTGGAAATCATATTCCAGATAGTCTTCCATCGGGCGGCCAAAGTACCCCTCTTGCAAGGTGCGCAGCAGGTTGCGGTCAGTGACTTGAAACAGCGCCAGCTTTAGCTTTGTGGTGTTGACGGTATCGACCGGAATGGCCGCTGTTTCGCCGCGCGGCAGTACATAGCCGCGCCCCGGAAAGCGGACACCAGGGCTTCGATCACGGACATAGGCCGTGATGTCTACCGACTTGGTCAGGGTTTGCCCGTCGCCCGCTGGCAGGCCTTGACGAAAGGTGATCGTCTGGCGCGTGCCACGTGTCACCCCTTCGATGCACAGTTGATAGGCGCCGTCAAAGCTGACCGATTGCGCAGGGTCGGGCAATTGAACAAAGGTGGCATAGTCCACGCCAGATTTCACCAATTCTTCGGAAAAGTTTACGCAAATTCGTGGGCGGGCAGAGTCCGCCTCAACGACGTTTTCGACAATGCGGAACCCGTATTTTGCCACCGCGTCGTCAAGCGCCGCTGCCGTGTCATCGCGGGGTTGCAGGGCTTGCGCCAAACGCAGCGCAAATACCTTTTCGCGACCCCGGCCATTGTCCTCAAGCGCTTGGCCCATCGTCAGCAAAATGTTGTGCTGCAGAGGGGTATTGTCGGCGCGTAGATAAGCGTTGATCGCTGCATAGAACGCCTGCTCACGGTAGCTGGATTGATTGTTGGCGTCTTGCGAAGCAGAGGCCAGCAAAAGGCGCGCGTATTCGGCCCATGTTTCAGGCAAATCCGTGATGTTCAGCGCGGCCCCGGTGAAACGGCTGGCTGACACAACATCACCTTGAAGTTCAGATTGCTGTGCCGATGCAAGGTGCTCTTCTGCTGTGAAAGCATTGTTTATATGCGTATTTGCAAGATTTGACGCCTGATCGAAAGCCGAAGAAAACTCCCACTCCTGAACAAAATCCAGTTGGGCGGCGCGGGCCGTCGCCAGATCAAAATAGGCCGGCGTGGTTTCAAGGACGACCCCAGAATACGCCCCTTCAAAATACGTCCCCTCGCTTGCGGAATCTTTCAGAAAGCACGAGCCATTCCGGGTGTTAAAGGTGATCGCTTCGCAGGCGTCATTGGTCAGGCACGCGCGCTCACAGGCATCTAGGTTTGTGTCGAAAATTGAGGCAATGTCACCGCCCGGAATGTCGGTATTTTCACCCAAAACAAAGCGGCCATCGGGAATAAGATCCTGCGCGGCCGCGCTTTGCGGTAACATCGGCGGCAGGGCAAGGCACATCGCCATAACAGATCCAAAGACCAACGCGCGCATGGACTTACTCCCTTGAAATGTATTGGGACGATGCCACGCACGGCGCCGTAAGTGCAAGCCATTCCGCTAGGCGAAAAAACTGAATCACCGTTAATCGACGATTCATCTTGCTGCGCCAGTTTGCGCAGGGCGACCTGCAAAGCGGGTTGTGGTTGGGACTGACTTTGTATGGGTCAAAGATGGATTTTGCCGAACGCCTTGCCAAAGAGAAAAGAGCGCGTATGGGCGCAGAGCGGTTGCTGGAGCAAAAGAGCAGAGAGCTTTTTGCAGCCAATGAAAAGCTGTCTTTGCACGCGCGGTCACTGTCTGACCAGATCATCGAACAACGCCATGTTGTGCGCTCTGCTGTCACCGAGGCGCAGGCGCTAAAGGGGCAGCAGCACCGTTTTGTCGAAGACCTGGATCGCGCGCATACCGCAGCGGTGATTGCAGAGCGCAGGCTTTGGGATTCGATCAATTCGATTCAAGACGGATTTGCGGTGTTTGATTCCTCCTTGCGACTGGTCGCGGCCAATGGGGCCTTTCAGGCGGCGTTTGGGCCCTTTGCGATCGAATCTGGAACAACCTACGCGGATATTTTGCAACGTTTGACCGAGCAGGATTTGATCAATCTCGGCTCAGAAAGTGGCACTGCTTGGGTCGAAAGGATGCTGCTGCAGTTGGAAGAAGAGGAGTCAGAAGCGGCAGTTTTGCCCTTCAAGAATGGGACTTGGTTCCGGCTTGTCAACCAACGCTCGCGCGACGGCGATCTTGTCAGTGTCGCGTTGAACATCACTGACCAGATGCGGATCTGGGCCGCAATTGAGGCGATTCCAGATGGGTTTGTACTATTTGATCGGGAGGATCGACTTTTGACCTGCAACCAGCGCTACCGCGACATTTATCCAAACTCTGCGCCTGCGATGGTGGCAGGGGCGACGTTCGAAGATATCTTGCGCTACGGTTTGGCACGCGGACAGCATGTTGACGCTGTCGGTCGGGAAGAAGAATGGCTGTCGGAGCGGATCGTTCAACACCGCTCACCCAGCGTCGTCACGGTTCAAAACCTGTCCGATGGTCGCTGGATTCGTGCGCACGACCACGCAACCCCGGACGGTGGTATGGTTGGTTTGCGCATCGACATCACCCATCAGCGCGAGCAAGAGGCGGCGCTTGATGCGGCGCGTCTGCAAGCAGAGGCGGCAAACCGGGCAAAGTCCGCGTTTCTTGCCAACATGAGCCACGAGATCAGAACCCCAATGAACGGGGTAGTTGGGATGGCTGAACTGTTGTGCGACACCAGCCTGACCGAAGACCAGCGCCTGTTTGCCGAAACCATCAGATCCTCTGGCGAAGCGCTTTTGGTGATTATCAATGACATTCTGGACTATTCCAAGATCGAGGCGGAACGGCTGACGCTCTATCCAGAGCCATTTGATTTTGAACGTACATTACATGAGGTAACGATGCTGCTGCAGCCGCGTGCGCGGGCGAAAGGCATTGATCTGATGATCGATTTCGACATGTTCCTGCCGACCCGCTTTGTCGGAGATCCGGGCCGACTGCGTCAGGTTTTGACAAATTTGATCGGAAACGCGGTCAAATTCACCGAAAAAGGGCACGTATTGACCCGCGTTGTCGGCATCGAGGCGGACGATGGGCGTCAAGAATTGCATGTCACAGTTGAAGACACCGGGATCGGCATCTCTGCAGAAAACCTTGACCATATCTTTGGCGAGTTCAATCAGGTCGAAAGCCAGATGAACCGCAAGTTTGAAGGCACGGGGCTGGGCTTGGCGATCACACAGCGCTTGATCGAAAAGATGGACGGTGTGGTTTGGGTTGATTCTGAATACGGCAAAGGCTCGAGCTTTGGCTTTAAACTCTGCCTTCCCATCGCGGAAGAGACGATTGCGCATATGCTTCCGGTGGCCGTCAAGCGCGTGTTGGTCGTCGACGATCAGTTCATCAACCGCACGATCCTGGAACGACAACTGGCACCCTGCGGGATCGCCGTCACGTTGTGCAGATCGGGGCCAGAGGCGCTTATTGCGCTGGAAGGGGCTACGTATGATGTGATTCTGACAGATCATGAAATGCCCGATATGGATGGTCTTGCCCTTGCAACCCGCATTCGGGCCATGGGATGTGAAAGCCCGATCATATTGCTGACATCAAACCCGACAAAAGCACGTGAGGGCGAGGGGTTTGCGCTTTTGAATGACACATTGCAAAAGCCGATCCTGCGGGCAGAGCTTTACCGTCGGATACAGTTTGTCTGTGGTGGTGAAGAGGTGTTTGAACCCGTTATTGTGAAAGCGCCACCAAAGGAATTGCGCTTGATGCGGGTTTTGGCGGCCGAGGACAATCGGACCAATCAGTTGGTTTTCCAAAAGATGGTTCGCGAATTGCAGATCGAACTTGTCTTTGCGAACAATGGCCTAGAGGCAGTGGAGTTGTATCAAAGCTTTGTACCAGACATGATCTTTATGGACATCTCAATGCCAGAGATGGACGGAAAAGATGCGGCACGTACGATTCGCAACCTGGAGGCAGGGCGCAGCCATATTCCCATCGTGGCCCTGACCGCCCATGCGATGGACGGCGATCATGAGGCCATTTTGGCGGCAGGCATTGATCAATATATGACCAAACCTCTGCGCAAAGCCGCCATTTTCGGCGCGATCGCAAGCTTTTGCCCTCCGGATGCGTTTGAACTAAAGATTGATACGGAAACTGCGGCTTAGGCGGCCTTTAAGTCCAGGGCGGGGCGGGTAAAGATCAACCTGCCTTCGGCTGACTGCTGGGCATTGAAACGGTAGCCGCCCGTAGCAAATCCCCGCAGATCGTCGGGATCAGTCAGATGGTGTTCACTGATGTAGCGGGCCATCGCGCCGCGCGCCTTTTTTGCCCAAAAGCTGACGATCTTTGCGTCACCACCGCGCTCCTCAAGAAAAACGGGGGTAACGACGGGCATCTTGAGGGACTTCAGGGTGACGGCCGAAAAATACTCGGTCGAGGCGCAATTGACCAGGGTTTTGGCCCCCTGTTCTGCGGCCAGCGCATTCAGCGCTTTGGCAAGCTTGTCGGCCCAAAAGGCATAAAGGTCGACGCCTTTGGCATTGGCCATCCTGCTGCCCATTTCCAACCTGTAGGGTTGGATCATATCCAATGGGCGCAGCAGACCATAAAGCCCGGACAGAATGCGCAAATGCCCTTGTGCCCAACGCAAGGTATCGGGATCCATGTGGCGGGCTTCTAGGCCCGCGTAGGTGTCGCCATCAAACAAATACGCCGCGACATGGGGTTCGGCGGTTTTGCTAAAGGCGCGAAAACGGTCGTGGTTCAACTGACCCAATGTGGGTGAGATATCCATCAGACGGCACAGTTGATCGGCGGTCAATCCGCGCGCGATTTTAGCCAGTTTGGCCGCGTCGGCGCTAAACTCTGGCGTGCTAGGGGCAAGATCACCCATCAAGGCTTGGGTCGCTTCGTTTAACCTTTTGGCAGGAGAAATCACTGTCAGCATCTATCACGCCCCGATCAGCAAAAATGGTGGACACATGGCAGTCACCTAAACCTCATTGACCGCAACCAAAAACGCATCGCCAAAGCGCTCCAGTTTCTGCTCGTTCATCCCTTGAATATAGGCAAGCTCAGAGAGGGTCGAGGGTTTACGCTCTGCGATCTGGCGCAGCGTGGATTGGGTGCAACTAAGCAATTTTCCGGCACCATCAAGGCCGCGCGCAAGATCGAGTTGGACTTGGGAAAGACGGTCAAAAACCTGACCCGCATCGCGCCCAGCAAGCTTCATCCGTTGCGGGTGAAGCGGGGCTGTTTCCGCGCCAGTGATGACCGCAAGAAAGGCTTTGCCGAAGCTTTCCAGCTTTTTCGCGCCCACGCCGGTGATGCCCATCATCTGATCAAGGGTTTTGGGGCGCTTTTCGGCCATTTCGATCAGGGTCCGGTCAGCAAAGACGACATAGGCAGGGACGCCTGCCGTTTCGGCGAAAGCGCGCCTTTTGGCCTTGAGCGCGGACAAAAGCGCCGCGTCCTCTTCGGCCACCAGCGATTTGATAACGACCCGGGGGGCGGCGCTGTCGACCGTGTCTTTGCGCAGGGTGATGTTGGCCTCACCACGCAAAATCGGGCGGGCCGCATCGGTCATGCGCAATGCGCCGTAGCGTTCGGTGTCGGGCCTAACCAGATCGCGGCCCATCATTTGGCGAAAAACCGCACCCCATGCCGCCTTGGACAGGTCACGACCAACGGCAAAGGTTGGCAACTGATCGTGGCCGCGTTCGCGCACCTTGGGGGTAATGTTGCCAGTCAGGATATCAATCAAGTGGCCCGCGCCAAACCATTCGCCGGTGCGCAAAATGGCCGAAAGCGCCTTACGCACGGAATCGGTTGCATCAAACAGCAGGGCCGGGCGTTCGCACAGGTCGCAGTTGCCGCATGGGTCTGATGCCTCACCAAAATAGCCGAGCAAGACCTGACGCCGACAGGCGACGGCCTCGGCCAGACCGAGCAGGGTGTTCAGGCGGCCATGATCGGCATCTTTTCGGTCGGCGGGCGCAAGCCCCTCATCGATTTGGCTGCGGCGCAGGCGGATGTCGTCGGGGCCGTACAGCGTCAGCGTCTCGGCTGGCGCGCCATCGCGTCCAGCGCGACCGATTTCCTGATAATAGCCTTCGATAGATTTTGGCAAATCAGCATGCGCCACCCAACGGATATCAGGTTTATCAATGCCCATGCCAAAGGCGATGGTGGCGACCACGATCAACCCGTCATCTTGTTGAAAGCGGATCTCGACGCGGCGGCGGTCTTCGGCATCCATGCCGCCGTGGTAGAAACAGGCGGCGTGCCCTGCCTCACGCAGGGCTTGGGCCAGCGTTTCGGTTTTGGCGCGGGTGGCACAGTAGACGATGCCGGACTGACCCTTGCGGCCGTTCGCAAAGGCCAGAATCTGGTCGCGCGGTTTGTCTTTTACGGCAAAGGCCAAATTAATGTTGGGCCGATCAAAGCCGCGCAGAAAGGTTTCCGGGGCGACGCCGTCAAACAGCCGGGTGACGATTTCGGCGCGGGTTTCTTCATCTGCGGTGGCAGTAAAGGCTGCGAACGGGACGCCGAGCGCGCGGCGCAACTCGCCGATGCGCAGATAATCTGGGCGAAAGTCGTGACCCCATTGCGATACGCAATGCGCCTCATCCACCGCGATCAGCGTGCAATTGATGCGCCGCAGCAAGGGCACTGTGGCTGCGGAAGCAAGGCGTTCTGGCGCCATATACAGCAGCTTAATGCGCCCCTCATCGAGGGCTGCGAACACCTCTTCGGTTTCTTCCTCGGTATTGCCGGACGTCAGGGCCCCTGCCTCAACCCCTACAGCACGCAGGGCGCGGACCTGATCGCGCATCAACGCGATCAGCGGGCTGATCACCACGGTAACCCCCTCGCGGCAGAGCGCGGGCAGCTGAAAGCACAGCGACTTGCCGCCCCCGGTTGGCATGACAGCAAGGGTATCTTTGCCCGCGAGAACGGCCGCTACGATCTCTTCTTGCCCCGGACGAAACGCCGGAAAGCCAAAGACAGTCGCCAATAGGTCGCGGGGGTTGGGCATAGGGTGATGCATCATGCGGCCATGCAGTTCGATGCGCGGCCTTCCTTCCGGGTAAGGGGGACTTAGTAGAAAGCGGCGATGTTGTTCATCAAGACAATGCGCAAGGCATAAATTGCGACCAGCACGATCAAAGGTGCAAAATCCAGACCTGCCGTCGTGGGAACAAAGCGGCGCACACGGGCATAAACCGGCTCTAGAATGCGGTTCAGGCCCGACCACAGCTGGGCCACCAAAGGCTGGCGCAGGTTGAGCACCTGGAAGTTGATCAGCCAGCTCATGATGACATGTGCCAAGACAATCCACTTGGCGATGTCGACAATCATCAGCAAAATCTGGAACAAAGAGGTCATATTCGCGCTCCGCAATACAATGGGTTGTGGCAGAGGTACCCTTCGCGCCCTAAAAGTACAATGCTTTCCGCCGCGTTTTGCTTGACCGGTTTCGCATTGGCGTGCATCCGGTGCGTGAATATTGCCCATTCAAAGAGGTGTCATATGTATCCCTATTTCCGACTGGCCAAGGAGGTTTGGAAATTTCGGTCCTCAGCGGGGTTGAGCGTGCTCGACCCGCACATCAGCACGCACCGTATTTGGCCCTGGGATCTGGACCCGTGGATGGAGTTGAACAACGGCCGTACGCTGACGCTGTTTGATCTGGGGCGCATTCCGATGTCGATCCGGATGGGGTTTGACAAGGTGGCAAAGGCCAAGGGGTGGGGTATTACGGTTGCGGGAAATTCCACGCGCTACCGTAAACGGGTGACGGTGTTCACCAAGCTGACCCAAGTCTGTCGGGTGATCGGCTGGGATGACCGCTTTAGCTATATCGAGCAAACCTTCTGGCGCGGGGATGACTGTACAGCCGCGATGCTGTTGCGATCGGCGGTCACATCAAAGGCTGGACTCGTGCCACCACGTGAGGTGATGGCCGCCTTGGGGCAACCGACCGAAAGCCCGCAGTTGCCGCAATGGGTGCAAACATGGATCACCGCCGATGGTTTGCGGCCCTGGCCGCCACAGAGGTAGCTTGCCACCCGCGCCAGTTTAGGGCTTGATTGCCGGAACGACAAACGGGGGATTGGCGATGATTTCGGCGAAAAAGCGAATTTGGGGTTGGTATTTTTTCGATTGGGCCAGCCAGCCCTATAACACGCTGTTGCTGACCTTCATCTTTGGCCCGTATTTTGCGGAAATCGCCCGCGGCTATTACATGGGCGCTGGTCTGGACGAGGAACAGGCAAAAGCCGCAGCGCAGGCCTATTGGGGCTTTGGGTTGACGATCTCTTCGATCTTCATCGCAGTCTTGGCCCCGATTTTGGGTGCGATTGCCGATGGATCGGGGCGGCGCATGGTCTGGATATGGACCTTTTCGGTGTTTTACGTCGTGGGTGCCTTCGGGCTGTGGTGGGTTATGCCGGGTGGTGAGGCGGATACCTTGCTGTGGGCGGTCGCGTTTTTCGGACTTGGTTTTATCGGGATGGAGTTTACCACCATCTTTACCAACGCGTTGATGCCCACGCTGACCGACCACGATAACATTGGCAAGATTTCGGGGTCTGGGTTTGCTTTTGGGTATTTGGGCGGATTGCTGGCATTGATTGCCATGCTGACGTTGTTTGCCGAAAATGCGGCGACGGGCAAAACCTTGATTGGGATTGATCCGCTGTTTGGACTGGATTCCGAATCGCGTGAAGGCTCACGGATGGTGGGTCCGTTTTCCGCGATTTGGTACGTGGTCTTCATGATCCCGTTCTTTTTATGGGTGAAGGAACCGAAAGTCGCATCGCGCGGCATTCATATTGGTGCGGCGCTGCAAAGCCTGTGGGAAACGATCAGGGGCCTGCGCTTTCGCAAAAGCATGTCGGCCTATTTGGTGTCGTCGCTGTTTTACCGCGATGCGCTGAACGCGCTGTACGGTTTTGGCGGGGTATATGCGTCGAACGTTCTGGATTGGTCGATCACCCAAATCGGGGTTTTCGGTATCTTGGGCGGCATCACGGCCATGATATCGTCTTGGGTCGGTGGGCGGCTGGATGATCGGTTTGGTCCGAAGTTTGTGATCGGCTGGGCCATTGT
>JAAFIJ010000022.1:15425-16684 GCA_013298675.1 Rhodobacterales bacterium
ACATCTGTGGTGCATTGATCGGTGCGGCGGGTGGCCGTTGCAAGCTGCGTCGCGGACGATGTTGGTTCGGCACACAACCCCGGACCGCGCGACAGAGGCTTTTGGCATTTTCGCGCTGTCGGGCAAGGTTGCAAGCCCGATTTCGCCGCTGCTGATCGCGCTTGTCACCACGTTCAGCGGATCGGCGCGCATCGGAATTTCGCCCATCATTGGGCTCTTCCTGCTGGGCCTCATTCTGCTAATTTGGGTGAAACCCAAGGGTGAGATGGCATGATCAAGTACCTATTGATTGCATTGGCGCTTGCCGCACCGGGGGCCGCGCAGGCCGAAGCTTTGGCGAATAAACTGTTTGCCGCGGTGCAAGAACCCAGCAATCAGGCCCCAATGCCGATTGGGTCTTATGCCAAGGGCTGTGCGGCGGGTCTGGTGGAACTGCCCGAAACTGGGCCCACATGGCAGGCGATGCGGCTGTCGCGGCACCGCAACTTTGGGCAACCGTCGCTGGTTGATTACCTGAAAGACCTTAGCCAAGCGGCGACCCAGATTGGCTGGGCGGGCCTTTACATCGGCGATATGGGGCAGCCTCGGGGTGGGCCGATGAACTCTGGCCACGCCAGCCACCAGATCGGGCTGGACGCCGATATCTGGATGTTGCCGCCACAACGCCTTGATCTGTCGCGGCAAGAGCGTGAAGATATCAGCTCGATCCCAGTCAGGTCGGCTGATCAGCGCAGCGTCACCTCGAACTGGACGCCACAGCACCGCGCGCTGCTGAAAGCGGCGGCATCTGATGCGCGCGTCGACCGGATTTTTGTGGCCGCGGCTGTCAAAATTGAGATGTGCAAAACCGCCACCGCAGCAGACAAGAAATGGTTGCAGAAAATTCGCCCCGTTGCGGGCCACGACACGCATTTTCACGTGCGCCTGAAATGTCCAAAGGGTGCGAGCCTGTGCGAAACCCAAACGCCCACGGTGTCTGAATTGTCAAAAGGTGGGGATGGTTGCGACGAGACTTTGATGTATTGGGTGTCAAATGCCTATTTGAACCCGCCCAAGCCACCCAAAGGGCAAAAACCACCAAAGAAACAAAAGGGCGCCCGGGATTACACCTTGGCCGATTTACCCCGCCAATGCGCAAAAGTACTATCATCGGAATAGCAGCGGGGCTTTTGTTTCTTTTCAGCATTCAAAGCAGCGGACCTCCCGACGGACCTTTGCAGCTGCTAAGTGAAACCGAGATTCGTTCAACGGATCCGCTT
>JAAFIJ010000220.1 GCA_013298675.1 Rhodobacterales bacterium
ATCAAAGTTGAATGGGTAACCTTGGAAGAAAACGTTCTGCGCCAAAACGTCACCGCTGACATCGCGACCGGCGGTGGCCAGTATGACGTCGTCACCATCGGCACCTATGAAGTTCCGATCTGGGCAAAGCAGGGCTGGCTGGAAGGTCTGAACGATCTGCCAGCAGACTATGACATCGACGACCTTCTGCCTGCCATCCGTGGCGGTCTGACCTCTGACGGCGTTCTGTACGCATCGCCTTTCTACGGCGAATCGTCCTTTGTAAACTACCGCAAAGATCTGGCTGAAAAAGCTGGCGTCACCATTCCTGACGCGCCAACTTGGGACGACATCAAGGCCGCTGCTGCTGCGATGACCGATCAAGCCAACGGCATCTATGGCATTTGCCTTCGTGGCAAAGCCGGCTGGGGCGAGAACATGGCGTTCCTGACCTCGATGGCAAACTCGTACGGTGCGCGCTGGTTTGATGAAAACTGGGCTCCACAGTTCGACAGCCCAGAGTGGAAAGCTGTTTTGACCGATTACGTCGAGATGCTGACCAAATACGGTCCTCCAGGCGCGTCCAACAATGGCTACAACGAGAACCTGACGCTGTCGCTGCAGGGCAAGTGCGCAATGCGCATGGACGCCACTGTTTCGGCGGGCAGTTTGACCGATCCAGCACAGTCCGAGTTTGCTGACAAAGTCGGCTTCGCTCTTGCCCCAGATATGGGTCTTGGCAAGCGGGCAAACTGGCTCTGGGCTTGGTCGTTGGCGATCCCAGCATCCTCCGACGCTAAAGAAGCATCCAAGGCGTTCGTAAACTGGGCAACCAACAAGGACTACCTTGCTTTGGTCGCGTCCAAAGAAGGCTGGCGCAATGCACCTCCTGGTACCCGCACTTCGCTCTACGCGAATGCAGAGTACGCAGCATTGCCTTTCGCAAAAATGACCATCGACTCGATCAACGCTGCTGACCCGGTTAACCCGACTGTCAAACCAGTGCCGTATGTTGGTGTTCAGTTCGCCGCTATCCCAGAATTTGCAGGGATTGCAACGAGCGTCGGCGAAATCTTCTCGGCAGCTCTTGCTGGCACGAAGACTGTCGATGAGGCGCTTGCCGAAGCTCAGGCCCTGACGGTTTCGGAAATGACCGCAGCAGGCTACATCAAGTAAGGTCCGGAAACCCGGCCTATAAGGGCCGGGTTTTCTCTTTTCCCCCGCATTTCCCAAGGGTGCGGGGGCATTGTCCAAACAGTCGGACAATCCACCCTACCAGCCTCACAATTGAATCGGAGACCCTCGTGGCAACGCAATCATCACGCGCCACAGCGCGACTAATGGTAGCTCCTTCTGTCATCGTCTTGTTCATCTGGATGATTGTGCCGCTGGCGTTAACCCTATGGTTTGCATTCCGAATTTATCGCTTGTTGTCGCCTGATCGGAACGGTTGGGCAGGCTTTAGCAACTTCCTTTGGTATTTTAATTCGCCAGACTTTTGGTTGGCCATCTCGAACACGTTGGTGCTTGTTGGCGGCGTTCTGGCCATCACCATCGTCTTTGGCGTCTTGATTGCGCTGCTGATTGACCAGCCCGTCTGGGGCCAGGGCCCATTGCGCATCCTGGTGATCTCACCCTTCTTTGTTATGCCACCTGTGGCCGCTTCGGTCTGGGAAAACCTGTTCATGCACCCTCAAAACGGACTGCTTGCAGCAGGGGCAATCGGTCTGGGCATGCAGCCTATTCTGTTTTTGGAACAATATCCGATGTCATCCGTGATTTTCATCGTATCATGGGAATGGCTGCCTTTCGCCACGCTGATCTTCTTGACAGCACTGCAATCACTCTCGTCAGAGCAACTTGAAGCCGCCGAAATGGATGGTGCCTCTGCGCTCAGCCGCTTTCGCTATATCGTGATGCCGCACATGACCCGCGCCATTACTGTGGTTGTGCTGATCCAAACCATTTTCTTGCTGGGCATCTTTGGTGAGATTTTCACCACGACCCAAGGCGGCCCCGGATCGGCATCAACCACTCTGCCCTACATGATTTATAAGCAGGCCGTGATTGCCAAGGATATCGGACGCGCAGCGGCAGGTGGCATCATCGCCGTCATCCTCGCAAACATTGTTGCCTTCTTCCTCATGCGCAGCATGGGCAAGCACCTAGACACCTGAGAACCGGAGTTCACAATGGCCCGTGCTGTCACAACCCAACGTAAGCTGGTCTATACCATCGCTGCATGGTCAGTCGCACTGCTGATCTTCTTCCCGGTTTTGTGGACGATTTTGACCAGCTTTAAGACCGAAACAAGTGCCGTTGCGAACCCACCAGAGCTACTAAGCGCGGACTGGACCCTTGAAAACTATGCCGAGGTTTGGGGCCGCACCGACTATCCACGGTTCTTCTTGAACTCGGTGATCATTTCGGTCGGCTCCACTTTGCTGGGCCTGCTGATCGCGATCCCGGCCGCATGGTCCATGGCCTTTGTGCCAAGCAACAAAACCAAAGACCTGTTGATGTGGATGTTGTCGACCAAGATGATGCCTGCGGCGGCCGTGTTGATCCCGATGTATCTGATCTTTCAACGCACGGGGTTGTTCGACACCCGCACCGGTCTTGTGCTTGCGTTGATGCTGATGAATTTGCCAGTGATCATCTGGATGCTGTACACCTACTTCAAGGAAATCCCCGGTGAAATCCTTGAAGCCGCGCGAATGGACGGTGCAAGCCTGCGCGACGAGGTTTTGTATATCCTGACGCCAATGGCCATTCCGGGCATCGCATCAACAATGCTTTTGAACATCATCCTGGCTTGGAATGAGGCGTTCTGGACCATAACCTTGACCACCACCAAGGCCGCCCCGCTTTCGGCCTTCATCGCCAGCTTTTCAGCGCCGCAAGGTCTGTTCTATGCGAAGCTATCGGCCGCCAGCACAATGGCTATCGCGCCGATCCTGATCCTGGGCTGGTTTAGCCAGAAACAATTGGTCCGCGGCCTGACCTTTGGCGCGGTGAAGTGAGGACAAAATGGGTAAGATCGTTCTAAATTCCGTTCGCAAGTCATTTGGCGAAGTAGATGTTATTCCCGGAGTCGACCTCACCATCGAAAACGGCGAATTTGTGGTGTTTGTCGGCCCGTCAGGTTGTGGCAAATCCACACTGCTGCGCCTGATCGCAGGGCTAGAGGATACGACCTCGGGTGCCATTGTCATTGACGGGTCTGATGCCACCGCCCTGCCCCCTGCCAAGCGCGGTCTGGCAATGGTGTTTCAGTCCTATGCATTGTACCCGCATATGACGGTGCGCAAAAACATCATGTTCCCGCTGAAAATGGCGGGAATGGATCTTGCAGAGGCAACCAAGCGCGCCGATGCAGCGGCATCTGTTCTGAACCTCACAAACTATATGGAGCGTAAGCCCGGACAGTTGTCGGGCGGTCAACGCCAGCGTGTGGCCATTGGCCGCGCCATTGTGCGCGAGCCTGCGGCATTCCTGTTTGACGAGCCGTTGTCCAATCTTGACGCAGCGTTGCGCGTCAACATGCGCCAAGAAATCACTGAACTACACCAGTCGCTGAAAACCACCATGATCTACGTGACCCATGATCAGGTAGAAGCGATGACTATGGCCGACAAGATTGTCGTGCTGAACGCGGGTCGCATCGAGCAAGTCGGCAGCCCGATGGAGCTGTACAACCACCCAAAGAACACCTTTGTCGCAGGCTTTATCGGTTCGCCAAAGATGAACCTGATCGAAGGGCCAGAGGCCGCCAAACACGGCGCCACCACTATCGGCATTCGCCCGGAGCATCTGGAAGTGGTGTCTGAGGGCGGTTGGAGCGGTGTGGTCGGTCTGTCCGAACACCTTGGGTCCGATACATTCCTTAAGGTCACAACCGATGCCGTTGGCACTATAAACGTGCGGGCGGGCGGAGAAGTGATGCTGCGCCACGGCGACAGGGTAAATCTGGCCCCGCAAGCCAATAAAATTCACCGGTTTGGTGCAGACGGAAAGGCACTCGCATGATGCTTGAAGGAAAGACAGCGCTGATCACTGGGTCGGCGCGCGGCATCGGGCTTGAATTCGCCCGCGCCTTTATTGCGCAGGGTGCGACAGTGGCGTTGGCAGATATAAACGCCGAAGCGGTCGCAAAGGCAGCGGAAAGTTTGGGTTCAAAAGCGATTGGCATCCAGATGGACATTACCTCGCAATCATCGATTGATGCGGGATTTGAAGCGGCCGTCGCGAAAATGGGGCAGTTGGACATTCTGGTGAACAACGCGGCGCTGTTTTCTGCCGCCCCCACAGTTGAGATCACCCGCTCCGACTATGACCGTTTGTTCGCTGTGAACGTGGCCGGCACTCTCTTTTGCACCCAAGCCGCCGCGCGCCACATGATCGCGCGGGGTCAGGGTGGCAAGATTATCAACATGGCAAGCCAAGCTGGGCGTCGCGGTGAGGGGTTGGTGACGGTTTACTGCGCGACAAAGGCCGCCGTGATCAGTCTGACCCAAAGTGCCGGACTGGATTTGATCAAGCACAAAATCAACGTCAATGCCATCGCCCCGGGCGTGGTCGACGGTGAACATTGGGACGGCGTTGATGCGTTCTTTGCCAAGTACGAAAATCGCCCCGCAGGCGAAAAGAAACGCCTCGTTGGTGATGCCGTGCCTTACGGGCGCATGGGCACTGCTGCCGATCTAACCGGCATGGCGATCTTTCTTGCCACGCCTGCAGCTGATTACATTGTCGCCCAGACCTTTGGGGTCGATGGCGGAAACTGGATGGCCTAAATGAAA
>JAAFIJ010000221.1 GCA_013298675.1 Rhodobacterales bacterium
GATGATGCCCAATCCCCAGACCACAAGTCCGTTAAGCCCGTCGCGGGCCGTCACTTCGTCTGCACTGACAGAATCGACGCGCCGCCGCATCCGCCCGGCAATGTAGCCGCCCGCCAAATAGCTGGAAACCAAAGTGACCACGACCCAGACGGCGCTAAGGATCAACATCAGATTGAAGCTGCCCTCACCCGGTGCGGCCGAAATGGTCGACAGGCCCAAAGCGGCACCAAAGCCGGTAAAGACCGAGGCTATGGCCACCGCAACCACACCGCCGCCGAATATTGCGGCCCAGTCCAAGTAGGATCCGTCCAGCACTTTGTCCGGTGCGGAAAGCAGGGTATTTTGTTCAGTTCTTTCCATGGTCATCCCCTTTCTTTCTCAACGCAGGCCAAGAAGAGACAAGATAAACAAGACGACGACCACAAGGCCGACGAGGTAGATGATGCCGTTCATTTGGAATCCTTCCGATGATGCCCGCAAAATCGTTGGCATTTCTTCTGAGGTAGAACGTCCAAGGGGCATCAAAGTTCCATAGCCCCAGTTCGAATTCGCAGAACAACCGGTTCAATGCGTTGGGCGTTGCACGCAATGCACTGAGTCAGGGAACGTTCGGCCCATTGGGGCGTTCTTACCCAGAGCATGATCGCTCGTGACTGACCCAAAGGAGAATGCCCATATGGACCATTCAACACATACCCAACTCGTCGATAGCGAACTCAATGAGGCGAACCTGATGGACGCCGTGGTATACGGTGCGGGTGACGAAAAGATAGGCACCGTAGCGCACGTGCACGGCATGGGTGCCGCGACGCAAGTGATCGTGGACGTCGGCGGATTTCTTGGCATGGGCGCAAAACCGGTTGCCATGACGACGAACCAGTTGAACTTCATGCGCGACGAAGATGGCGACGTTCACGCGACAACGTCGTGGTCGAAAGAACAAATCAAAGCGCTGCCAGAGCATCATCACTGATCGTTATGGCCTGCTGAGAAGACTGTTCAATTCCATATATTCGGGCCAGCGACAGACATCGCTGGCCCTTTCCTTCCAGAGGGTAGGCCATGGCAAAGAAAGTGCTTTTCGTGTGTTTCGCCATAGCCTTGGCTGGGATCGGGATCACGCTGAGTTCCCGCGAAAGGGCGACGGTCAGCGCGCAAGCAGGGTATAGTGCAAGCCCCGCCCTGCCTGCGCCAAACCCTGGCCTCATCCCGACAGTCAACAGTGCCCCGGCGGTCGGTTGGCAGGACGGCATGACGCCGCAGGCGGCCAGCGGGTTGGCAGTTAATCAATTTGCAAGTGGGTTTGATCATCCCCGCTGGCTGCATGTGCTGCCAAATGGTGATGTGCTGGTCGCCGAAAGCAACGCACCCGCCGAACATGACACAGGGTCAGGTTTGAAGGGGGTCTTGATGGGTATTGTCATGGCACGCGCCGGGGCGGGCGTGCCCAGCGCCGACCGTATCAGCCTGTTGCGAGATGCGGACGGAGATGGTGTGGCCGAGACACACACGGTGTTCCTAGAAAACCTTCATTCGCCCTTTGGCATGGCTCTGATAGGCAGCACCCTTTACGTGGCCAATACCGATGCCATCGTCGCGTTTCCTGATGTTTCAGGGGCAACCCATATTGCTTCGCCGGGTATGAAAATCGTTGATTTGCCAGCCGGGCGGATCAACCATCATTGGACCAAAGATATCATCGCAAGTGCCGATGGCATGACGCTGTTCGTCACCGTCGGCTCTAACAGCAATGTGGGCGAAAACGGCATGGCGGCCGAGGAGAACCGGGCTGCCGTGCTTGAAATCACCATCGCAACCAAGAAAGTGCGCTTGTTTGCGTCGGGTCTGCGCAATGCCAACGGGCTGTCCTGGCAACCAGACAGCGGCGCGCTTTGGGTCACGGTGAATGAACGCGACGAGATCGGAAGTGACCTCGTGCCAGATTACATGACGTCGGTCCGCGATGGGGGGTTCTACGGTTGGCCCTACAGCTACTATGGTCAGCATGTTGACAAACGGCCACAGCCCGTGCGCCCGGATCTGGTGGCAACCGCCATCGTGCCCGATTATGCATTGGGGGCGCATACAGGCTCGCTTGGCCTGACGTTCAACACAGGCGCTTTGTTTCCTGCATCCTACCGGAACGGCGCTTTTGTTGGTCAGCACGGGTCATGGAACTGCGAACCGCCGTCGGGATACAAAGTCATCTTCGTGCCCTTCTCGGGCGGTATGCCCTCGGGTGAACCACAGGACATCCTAACTGGTTTTCTCAACGCGAGCGGCGAAGCCATGGGGCGGCCTGTCGGTGTCGCCATTGATAATGCTGGCGCGCTACTGATCGCGGATGATGTCGGAAACAAAGTGTGGCGGGTTATGCCAGATCAGGCGACCCCATGAGCGTTCTTTGCGCGATGTTGACCCGCCGCTATTTGACGATCTCGACTTCTGCAATTAGCGCGATTCCGCCTAGTCCGAAGCTGAACCGGGAACGTATTTGGAAGCGGGAAGTTGATCAAGTGCGCGTTTCGCGCGGATCACAGGATGAGACCGCCATGGCAACCACCCCACCCAAGAAACCTGTACTTCAAAGTGCAGCTGCCAATTCCTACAGCAAAGCCGGGGCAGAAATGAAGAAGGCAGCACCGCAACTTCCCCGACCGGAAGCAAGCCCTGACAAATCGGTCGAAACGAGCCGCGCCGACGAAAAGGGCAGTGAATCCCACTGATCGCTCGAACCCGCTCGTTGGTTGGGCAAACCCGTCAGCCTCGACCGTTCCACCACATCAAAGGATAACACCATGAAAACGCTTGAAGAAGCCTTCCACCACACACTGCAGGATATCTATTATGCCGAAACGGCGCTGACCAAAGCGTTGCCCAACGTGGCAAAAGCCGCTGGCAATACCGACTTCAAGGCGCTGGTTCTGGCCCATCTGGCCGAGACCAAACAGCAGATCGTCATCCTCGACAAAGTGTTCGCATCAATTGGACAAAAGGCCATGGGCGTCAAATGCGACGCCATTGACCGCCTGATCAAGGAAACCGATGGCATCATCAAAGACGCCACCGGCATCGCCCTGGACGCCTGCCTGATCGCCATCGCACAGGCAGTCGAACACTACGAAATCGCCCGGTATGGCGCGCTGCGTGAATGGGCCAAGGTTCTGGGTCACACCGAGGCGCATGATCTGCTCAGCCAGATTCTGGACATGGAAAAAGCCGCGAACTCCAAGCTGACCGGCGTGGCCGTCAGCGCAGTCAACATGGCCAAAAAGGCCGCCTGACACGGCAAGAGAGACTATGTCGGCTGCAGGTCAACTGCAGCCGGCACTTGCAGCAAAAATGCGGCGACGTCCCCGCTGAATTCATACATCGGCCATGCAGGACCGGAAACTGCCGCGTTGCCTGCGCCCGCACCCCGAAGGATAGCCCGTGAAAACGCCAACGCAATCATCAGACCTGAATGCCCTCATCTCGGCTCGCGGAGAGGGAGGTGAGATCCACCAACATGCAGAAGGCGCCTCCGAACGCCTGACCACGGCGCAAGGCGTGGTGATTGCCGACAACCAGAATTCATTGCGGGCCGGGGCTCCGGGGCCGACGCTGCTTGAAGATTTCGCCCTGCGGGAGAAGATTTTTCACTTTGACCATGAGCGCATTCCCGAAAGGGTCGTGCATGCGCGGGGTTACGGCGCCCATGGCACCTTCACCTGCACCCGCGCGATGGCGGATGTGACCCGCGCTGCTCCCTTTGCCCAAGTTGGCAAGCAGACCGAGGTTTTTGTGCGGTTTTCCACCGTGGCGGGCAGCAAAGGCTCTCCAGACCTCGCCCGTGATATTCGCGGCTTTGCGGTCAAGTTCTATACCGATCAGGGCAACTGGGATCTGGTCGGCAACAATGCCCCGGTGTTCTTCATTCAAGATGCCATTAAGTTTCCCGACTTGATCCATGCAGTGAAACCCACGCCGGATCGTGACTTTCCTCAGGCCGCATCAGCGCATGACAATTTCTGGGATTTCATCTCGCTAACCCCCGAAGCCATGCATACGATCATGTGGGCGATGTCAGATCGGGCGATCCCGCGATCCTTTACCACGATGGAGGGGTTTGGCGTGCATACCTTCCGCTTCTTGACCGCAGAAGGTGTCTCGACTTTTGTCAAATTCCACTGGAAGCCCCGGCTAGGTCTGCAATCTGTCGTGTGGGATGAGGCGGTGAAAAGCAACGGCGCGGACGCCGACCGCCACCGCCGCGATCTGTGGGATGCCATTGACCGCGGCGATTTTCCCGAGTGGGATCTTGGCGTGCAATTGTTCGATCAGGCCTTCGCCGATAACTTTGCGTTCGACGTGCTGGACCCGACCAAGCTGATCCCCGAAGAGGACTGCACGGTGCAAATAGTCGGCATCATGAAACTCGACCGGGCGGTTGAGAACTTCTTTGCTGAAACCGAACAGGTGGCGTTCTGCACCGCCAACGTCATCCCCGGCATCGACTTTACCGATGATCCGCTGCTGCAAGGGCGCAACTTTTCCTATCTGGATACGCAAATAAAGCGGCTTGGCGGGCCTAATTTCACCAAAATCCCGGTGAATGCGCCCAAAGGTTGCCCGGTCAGCAATTACCAGCAGGATGGCCATATGCAGACCGCCCACCGCAAGGGCCGGGTCAACTATGAACCCAACGGCTGGGGGGAAGGCCCGCGCGCGCATCCGCTGGAGGGTTACGTCAGCTACCGCGCGCCAGTGACCGGCGAAAAGGCCCGGCTGCGCCCAC
>JAAFIJ010000222.1 GCA_013298675.1 Rhodobacterales bacterium
ACTGGGCCGCCGGAATAGGGGCAGGTGTTGTTTTCCGCAACCGTACCGTCCACTGCGCGGGCGATGAGCGGTTTCGGGCCGGGCCAAGGGCGTGTTGGATAATCGCGGCGATAATATTCTTGATCCGCGCCGTCTACCAACCCCATTGCGCGCCACTGGCGGAAAGATGGATGCGCCAAATGAGCCTGAACATAGCGCATCGCTTGCGGATTGACAGGCAGGTTATAAGCGGCAATGCGCGCGGCAACTGGCGCGAAAAACGCGTCGGCTGCGCTGTAGTCACCACAAAGCCAATCGCCTGAAGCGGCGGATTCATGGCGTGCCCATTCCCAGATGGTTTCCAGACGGCGCAAATCGGCCAGTACTTCGGCGGTCGGGCTGCAATCCGTGTAGCTGACGCGCAAGTTCATCGGGCAATACCCGCGCAACGCGGTAAAGCCCGCGTGCATTTCAGCCGCCAAAACGCGGGCGATCGCACGGGGTTTTGCGGCGCTTGGCCAATGCCCTGCCTCAGGGTGGCGCGATGCCAATTCTTCAGCGATGGCAATGGTTTCTGGGACAACGACACCATCCGGTGTGCGCATGGTGGGTGCGGTTTTGCCGGGGAAGAAGTCTTTCAGGACTGTCGCCAACTCCTCCGTATAAAGCCGCGCGTGGTGGGTTTTCACGGGGATGCCAAAGGCGTCAAATAGCAACCAGCCGCGCAAGGACCAACTGGAATAGGCTCGGTCACCGATCACAAGATCATAGGTCATCTCAAACTCCTTCAGGTGTCAGATCGTTTTTACGCCGGGGTGTAAGGAATTGAAAAGTGATGATTTGTGGGGCAATCCATCACGGAATGTGATTGACCGCCTCGACCGACCATTCATCGCCCGAAGCTCCGATTCTGTGGCCAAGGCAAGTCACCGACAGGTTATCGATCTTTTGCCCCAGGGCTTGATAGGCGGTCAGGCCTGCTGCGCGTTGATACTGGGTCAGGATCACCCCAAAATGGGCGACGGCCACGATATCCCGGCCGGGGTAAAGCGCGATTAGGGACTGCACGGCGGTTTCAACGCGTGCGGCAGCGGTATGCCAGCTTTCACCGTTGGGGGGGGCTGTATGCCCCGGTTCTTCCCAGTAAAGGCGCGACTGATCAGGCCAGCGGGTTGAAACCTCTTCAAAGCCCAGACCGTCCCAATCGCCAAAGTGAAATTCGCGCAAAGCTGGCATATGCGAAATGCGTTCACGGGTATGTGCCAACGCGTCGGCCGTGCAAGACGCGCGGATCAAATCAGAGGATACCAAAAGCGCATCTTTGGGCAGGTGATCATGCAGGCGGTCAAGGGCCGCAGTGTCGGACAGATCAGCCGGAATATCGCGCCAGCCGGCAAAGGCGCGTGCATGCGTCGGCCCATGTCTGACCCACCAGAACCTGGTCACGCGATGGCCCCTTTCGGCAGCACGCCTTTCAAAACCATCGGCAGACCCGCGATCACCGTCACGACCAGATCGGCCTGCGCCGCCAGGCGTTGGTTCAATATTCCTTGGGCATCTCGAAACCGCCTTGCCAGTGCGTTGTCTGGAACAATGCCCCAGCCGACCTCATTCGACACAATGATGACGGGGTGCTCGCTGGTAGATAAGGTTTTCAGCAAGGCAGCGGTCAGTTGAGCAAGATCAGCCTCTGCCAGCATTTGATTTGTCAGCCAAAGCGTCGCGCAATCGACAAGGATCACGCCACGCGCCGCCGTTATTGCGCCAGCCAGATCCAGCGGTGCCTCTATAGTTTTCCAACCGCGGCCCCGGTCGGTCACATGTTGGGCAATGCGCGCGCGCATTTCGTCATCCCATGCTTGGGCGGTGGCGATATAGGTGCGCGGTTGGCCTGACGCTGCGGCCAATCCCTCGGCCAAACGTGATTTGCCTGACCGCGCGCCGCCCAATACGAGGGACAGTTTTGGAAAGCTATCGGCGGGGTTCAAAGCGGACATTTGGGTCTTTCTTGGGGGTAATCATATGACAAGGACCGGGGCTTGCACGGTGCCCATTTGGACGATCGCGCCAAGATATAGCGGCCAATATTGGTTGCGCCAAGCGCAGGTTGCGCAAAATGCCGCCGCGCGGGTTTTGCATAAGGCGTTGAGTTTGCGTGCCATCGCCCGTAAACCTTTGCAAAGACCCATTGCGGCAGGAGAGCCTATGCTGGCCGAAAAGCGCATTCTTTTGATTATCGGCGGCGGGATTGCTGCCTATAAATCGCTGTCCTTGATCAGACTGTTGCGGCAGGCCGGCGTTGCAGTAACGCCCGTGTTGACGCGGGCAGGGGCGGAGTTTGTCACCCCCTTGTCGGTTTCCGCACTCGCGGGTGAAAAGGTTCATTCCGCGCTGTTCGATCTGACGGATGAGGCCGAGATGGGCCATATCCAACTGTCGCGCGTGGCGGATCTGGTTGTCGTGGCACCTGCGACGGCGGACCTCATGGCAAAACTAGCCCAAGGACGCGCGGAGGATTTGGCGTCAACCTTGCTTTTGGCGACCGACACGCCGGTTTTGGTGGCCCCTGCGATGAATGTGCGGATGTGGGAGCATCCCGCCACCCAGCGCAACCTGACCGTTTTGCGCGGTGACGGGGTTGGGTTTATTGGCCCGAACGACGGCGAAATGGCATGTGGAGAGTTTGGTCCGGGTCGGATGGCCGAACCCGAAGAGATTTTTGCTGCGATCCAAGCGGCCCTTGGCGATAAGGTCATGGCGGGCAAACACGTGATCGTCACCTCGGGCCCGACGCATGAACCGATCGACCCGGTCCGCTATATCGCCAACCGATCCTCTGGCGCGCAGGGCACCGCGATGGCAGAGGCGCTGCGTGATCTTGGCGCGCGGGTGACCTTTGTCACAGGGCCCTCGAGCGTCCCGCCTCCGCAAGGGGTCGAGGTGGTTAAGGTGGAAACGGCGGCGCAGATGCTGGTGGCGGTTGAGGCGGCTTTGCCAGCAGACGCCGCAGTGATGGCCGCGGCAGTTGCGGATTGGCGCGTTGAAAATGCAGGCGCACAAAAGATGAAAAAGGACGCTTCAGGGCAGGTGCCTGCGCTGAAGTTTACCGAAAATCCCGATATTTTGGCGCAACTGTGCAGGTCTGTCCGTCGTCCGGCCCTTGTGGTGGGTTTTGCGGCAGAGACAGAAAAGGTGGTCGAACATGCAACCGCAAAACGGCTGCGCAAGGGGTGCGATTGGATTGTCGCAAATGACGTTTCTGCGCAAACCGGGATTATGGGCGGCACGGAAAATGCGATTGTTTTGATTACAGATGCAGGGGCAGAAACCTGGCCCCGCATGCGTAAGGATGCCGTCGCGCGCGCCTTGGCGGACCGTATAGCACAGACCCTTTTGGCCCGGTAAGCGGGCCCTTGGGGTCCTGCCGGTGTAGGAAATAGAAACCAGAAAGACGAACGATGACCGATCCGATCATAAGACTGCTGTGGGAAGATTGGGCGGACAGGGCGTTGTCTGTACCGCAATACCAGACCCCCGGCAGTGCCGGGGCGGATATTTGTGCCAATCTGCTCCCTGCGGATCGCGCGGCTGGCCTGACCCTGCACCCAATGCAGCGCGCAGTTGTGCCCACGGGCATCCGGGTGGAAATTCCACCGGGGTTCGAAATGCAGATCAGGCCACGGTCGGGACTTGCCACAAAATTCGGGGTCACCTTGCCCAATACGCCCGGCACCATCGACAGTGATTATCGCGGGCCTTTGGGCGTGCCGTTGATCAACCTTGGCCCTGATCCTTTTGTCGTGCGGCATGGAGATAGAATTGCGCAATGCGTTGTGGCCCCTGTCGTACAAGCACGATTTGAGGCGGTGGAAATTTTGGGCGAAACTGATCGTGGGACAGGTGGCTTTGGCTCCACCGGGCGGGGTCGATGATCGTTATTGGGTTAGCCGTCGTGATCTGGGTCGCGGGTTGGGCGTTCAACCTGCCCATGCGGTTGCGCTGGGCGGCGATTTTTGCACTTTTGGGCGCAGTCATCCTCGTACATCTGGTGTTGCCTGAGGCGCATTCACTGCGTGTCGGGCTGGGCGGTTCGGCGGTGTCATGGGCGACGCTATCAGTGGGCGCTGGGCTGATCTTGGCCTACAGCCGGGTATTGGCCCGGTTGAGACGCCGGGCCCAACCTGTTGACGCATCAACACCCTTGGCCTTTCGCGCCGCAGAGTTGGACCGGTATGCGCGCCATATCCTTTTGCGTGAAATTGGCGGGCCGGGCCAACGGCGGCTAAAGGATGCCAAGGTTTTGGTGATTGGGGCGGGTGGGCTTGGTTCTCCGGCGTTGCTGTATTTGGCGGCAAGTGGGGTTGGCTGCATCGGTGTGATCGACGATGACGTGGTCGAAAACTCTAACCTTCAACGCCAGATCATTCACACGGACCAAGCCATTGGCACGCCCAAAGTGCAATCGGCGACGCGGGCGATCAAGGCGCTTAACCCGTTTGTCGAGGTGCGTCCTTATGATCGCAGGCTGACCCCCGAGATCGCAGCGGATCTGTTCGCGGACTATGATCTGATCCTGGATGGCACAGACAATTTTGATACCCGCTACTTGGTGAACCGTGTCTGCGCGGATCTGGCAAAGCCGCTAATCTCGGCTGCGATCACCCAATGGGAAGGGCAAATATCATTGTATGATTCGGCCCGCGGGGCTCCGTGCTATGAGTGTATTTTTCCAACACAACCCGAACCCGGAATGGTGCCAACCTGTGCCGAAGCAGGTGTCGCGGCCCCATTGCCGG
>JAAFIJ010000223.1 GCA_013298675.1 Rhodobacterales bacterium
GGGCGTAGCACAAAAGCCAATTACTGACATGGCTGCCTATCGAGCCCAATTGCGCGCTCGTCTAAACCCAACCAATTCAGTCCTCACACAGGTTTACGAAGCCGCACGGGCAAAACCGCGCCGTGTCATCTTTGCAGAAGCTGAAGAGGATGTCGTTCTACGCGCCGCTGTCCAGTTCAAGCAGGACGGATATGGCGTACCGGTTCTTGTGGGGCGTGACGCTCGGGTGAAGGACATGCTGCGCGAACTCGGTACCGACCCCGAAGATTATGAGATACACAACAGCGCGCAAAGTCCACTCGTGGAAAAGATGGTCGACCGCTTATACAATCGCCTACAAAGACGCGGCTACCTGCGGCGTGATATCCAGCGCATGGTCAACCGCGACCGCAATATATTTGGCGCTCTGTTGCTGCAAATGGATCAAGCCGATGCCATGATCACAGGCGTCACCCGCACATTTGGCCAGACGTTGCGCGAACTGCGCCGCGTGCTGGATCCCAAAAAAGGTGAAATATCCTTTGGGATTCACGTCATGGTCGGCAAGACGCACACTGTTTTCATCGCCGACACCACGGTTAACGAACGACCCACGGCCGAAGAATTAGCGCATATTGCCGAAAAAACCGCTGCTGTTGCGCGGCGTATGGGCCATGTGCCCCGCGTGGCGTTTTTATCATTTTCCACTTTTGGAAATCCGCATGGAACTTGGCTTAACAATATTCGCGATGCTGTGGCGATACTCGACGCGCGGAGGCCCGACTTTGAATATGAAGGCGATATGCCGCCAGATGTAGCGCTTAATCCCGCGCTTATGAAAAACTACCCTTTCTGCCGATTGTCCGGCCCTGCCAATGTGTTGGTGATGCCGGGCCTGCAGTCCGCCAATCTATCGGCAAAATTATTGCGCGAGCTTGGTGGAGATCAAGTGATCGGGCCGATGTTAATCGGTATGGAAAAGCAAGTGCAAGTCGCAACTATGGCTTCAAGCACAAGCGACCTTGTTACTTTGGCGGTATTGGCGGCGGCGGGGGTTACCGAATAATCAGTCGCAACCCATTACCCCTACGCTTTAATTGGGGCTGTTGGGGGTGCTACCCTGGCCTGTGCCGGCGCCAACCGACCCAATATTGCCGAAGATATCTTCAAAGAAGCTCTTGTTGCGGCCCAAAGTCGGCGTCTTATCGCTTTCAGGGCTGATCTTAGAAATCAGTTCCTTGCCCGTCTGAGTCACCGAAGCGACATTGCCTGCCGAATCAAAACGGACTTTCAGCACATATTGCTCGGTCGCGGTTGGCTGCGCAAAAGCAAGTTGGCGTGTGTCGCGGGCGTAATAATACCAGTCATTCTTGTCGAACTGCCCCACAAAGGTCGGACGTCCCAAAGAGGCTTGCACCGAATCCTTGTTGTCGACGCCCGGCTGGACGGAAGTTAGCAGCGTTTGGTCACCAATATAGCCCTGATGCGCGCGCAGGCGAGTGCAGCCTGAGGTCATTACCAGTGCGGTAACAATAGTGCCCAAAACCATGATTTGCGACTTGCGCATAAACTTCTCCGCTGTTCCACGAAACTAAGGCGTTGCCATTGCATCCTTGGCCAGCAATATCAATATGCAATGCCAGATGAATGCTGGATGAGTAAAACGGAAACGGATGCGCATGACTTTTTGGAAACGATTTTGGGGACCACAACAAGCCGATTCGAAATCCGAGCTCATTCCCCTCTATAATCAGATCGTCGCCAAAGCGCGCGAGCCGCACTGGTACGAAACAGGACTTGTGCCGGACAGCATCGATGGACGTTTCGATATGATTGCAACCTTGTTTTCGCTGGTTTTGTTACGGTTGGAACAGGACGCGGCGCAGGCACAGAATATGGCTCATCTGACCGAAGTTCTGGTGGACGATATGGACGGGCAGCTGCGCGAAGTCGGCATTGGCGACATGATCGTCGGTAAGCATATCGGCAAGATCATGGGTGCAGTCGGCGGTCGAATAAATGCGTTTCGCATTGCCTTGGCCGATAATTCCCAGTTGGACGAGGCTATTGCGCGCAACGTATATCGCGGCGAAGAGGTAGATAGGGCTGCGGCGACGCATGTCCGGCAGGGTTTACTTGCGATCGAACAGGTGCTGGCCGGGGTAGCGTCGAATGACTTGGCAAAAGGAAATGCTGCGTGGTGACGCACAGCGAATTCAGCCATGAACTGAAGATTTCGGAATTGGGTGGAAAGATACGCAGTATCCATTTGACGGCAGACACTACACAGCGAGCGGCTCTTGCGAAACGGTTCGACCTTACCGCGCTTGACCGGTTAGATGCCGATTTGACGATGACGACCGAGGGGTCCGATATATTCGCGAATGGTCACCTTAACGCTTCATTGGCGCAAATTTGCGTTGCGACTGGCGAACCTTTACTAGTCGAGATCAGCGAGGCAGTTACCATCCGCTTCATTCCCGAACCACGCATCGAAGAGGAGACGGAGTTTGAACTCGATGCGGAAGATTGCGACGTCATGTTTCACGATGGCCTGTTGATCGATCTGGGCGAAGCTGTCGCGCAATCACTCGGTCTTGCGCTGGACCCCTATCCACGCAGCCCCAGCGCGGACGCTCATCTGAAAGAAGCGGGGGTCAAAGGTGAAGACGAAGCAGGTCCGTTTGGCGCACTCGCCTCGTTGAAGGAAAAGCTGACCAAGAAATGATCCGCCATGTTTGATACGCAACTGCGTTCTCTCATTGAACGGCCCCTGAACGTGGTGGCCTTTCGCTTGGCACGCGCAGGTCTATCGGCGGATTGCTTGACACTTTCGGGCGCTTTGGTCGCGCTGGGCGCTGCGGCCGCGATTTTGGGGGATCATCTGCCGCTCGCCCTCGCACTGATCGCTGCCAGTCGAATCTTCGACGGCTTGGACGGCGCCGTGGCGCGAGTTAACGGACCCACTGCTTGGGGCGGCTATCTCGACAGTCTGGCAGATTATGTGTTTTATATTTCAATCCCGGTAGCCTTTGGCCTCGCCCACCCGGAAAATCTTGTTCCTGCACTGCTTCTTGTCGCAAGTTTCACAATAACCGCGGTTAGCTTTCTCGCATTTGCCGCAATTGCCGCACTTCAGCCAGCAACGATCAGCGGTAAAGAATCCAAGGCTTTTATCTATTCCATTGGATTGATGGAAGGTAGCGAAACGATCGGCTTTTTCGTGCTCTTTTGCCTATTCCCGGAATATTTTGGGACCCTTGCCTTTACGTTTGCGGTGCTCTGCTTGCTTACTGTGGTGCAGCGCATATGGCTTGCCTCAAAGAAGTTTTCATAAGCTGTGCAACTGGTTTTTTAAGGTCAACCCCGCCGCCAACGGAACCAGCGTTCAGCCCATTTGAGCAACCCCAGCGGTTTACGCGCGAGGCTAAATTGGCCGGCAGCATATTTCGTCGCTTCGGACCAAGTGGGATAAGGGTGAATAGTCGCCAAAATCTTGCGCAAGCCCATTTGGTGCTTCATCGCAAACGTGATTTCGGCTAAAATTTCCCCGGCATGTTCGCCGATTACAGTTGCTCCCAATATTCGATCGCTACCTGCGGCCGTTAGGATTTTGACGAAGCCGGTTCGTTCGCCTTCGGCGATGGCGCGGTCAAGATCATCAAGATCATAGCGTGTAACATCAAAAGCAATGCCTAGCTGGGTTGCGTCGGCTTCAGTCAGTCCCACAGCGGCAAGTTCCGGTTCGGTATATGTAACACGTGGCAGCACACGGTAATCCGCACGGTATTTCTTGAACGGACGGGCAAGCGCATTGACGCTAGCATACCAGGCCTCGTGCGATCCTCCATGGGTTAGCTGCTGCTTACCCGCGACGTCACCTGCGCATAGAATATGCGGTATATTTGTACGCAGAAATCCGTCGACCGGTAGTTTACCATCGATGACCAGACCCAATTCTTCCAAGCCAAAGCCCGAGATGCGGGGTTTACGACCCACAGCGATTAGCACATCATCATAGGCAAGCGGCCGTTCGCCTCGTGTCCCTTCAACAATCAAACATTTGTCCTTTTCGAAGCGGACCGCTTTATGTCCCGTCAAAATTTCCACGCCGTCGGCATGCAAGCGTTGGGTTACAATCGTCGCAGCGTCAGCCTCTTCCTTCAGCAATAGCCTTTCGGCCATTTCTATCAATGTCACTTGCGACCCCAACCGCTGGAAGGATTGCGCCAGTTCGCATCCGATAGGCCCACCGCCTAATATGATCAGTCGTTGAGGCGCGGCCGAACGCTTCGCAAATTCGTCCCACAAGGTTTCACTCGTCAAATAGCCGCTCGCCTCGACACCCGGCAAAGGTGGAACAAGAGGCGCAGCGCCGGTGGCGATAATGAAGTTTTGCGCAGTCAGCCGGGTTTTCCCGTCAATTTCGACGGTCCACGGGTCGATGAATCGGGCATATCCCCTTACACAATCAACGCCAAGATTCGTGAAGCGTTCAACACTGTCGTGCGGCTCGATTGCCGTTATGACGTCACGGATCCGTCGCATGACCTTAGGAAAATCAATCGTTGGTGCGGAAGTTTTGACGCCAAAACGGGCGGCGTCCGAAACCAGATGCGCCACACGCGCACTTTTGATGAGCGCCTTGGACGGGACGCAACCGGTATTGAGGCAATCACCTCCCATTTCACGGGCTTCAATCAGCGTGACTTTGGCCTGAACCATCGCTGCGATATAAGCCGACACCAGGCCGGCGGATCCGGCACCGATCACTATCAGATTGCGGTCAAA
>JAAFIJ010000224.1:0-4283 GCA_013298675.1 Rhodobacterales bacterium
ACGGCGGATGTCGCGATTATTGGCGCGGGTTTTACCGGGCTATGGACGGCGTATTATCTGAAAAAGGCAAATCCAGCGCTGAATGTGCTGGTTATTGAAAAGGAATTCGCAGGTTTTGGTGCATCTGGGCGCAATGGCGGTTGGTGTATGGGCACTTTTGCTTGGGACCACGAACGCTATGAAAAGGCGACGTCGCGTCAAGAGGTATTGGCGATGGTCGATGCATTGGAAGGCACAGTTGCAGAAATCAGCGCTGTCTGCGCCGCAGAGGGCATCGATGCAGATATCATCGCCACCGAAGAGATGATGCTTGCTACCAACCCCGCGCAATTGGAACGGATGCACGAGGCGTTGGCGCACCACCAGCATTGGGGCAGCGGTCACCGCACCCGCGCGTTAACTCCGGCAGAGGTCAAGCAGCGTATCTCTGTGCCCAATGTGTTGGGGGCTATGGTGATGTCTGGCATGACCCGAGTACAGCCCGCGAAACTGGTGCGCGGGCTCGCAGTCGCCGTCGAGCGAATGGGTGTCCGCATCGCGGAATCCACCGAAGTGTTGCGCTATGACCAAGGGATCGTCACGACGCCAAATGCCAAAGTACGCGCGCCGATCATTTTGCGCTGTACCGAAGGGTTCACTGCCACAATTGCCGGACATAAGCGCGATTGGCTGCCGCTGAATTCAGCGCAGATTGCCACTGTGCCTTTGCCGCCCGAGGCATGGGATAAAATCGGCTGGAACGGGCATGAATTGATCGGCGATATGAACAACGCCTACTGCTACTGTCAGCGCACCCGTGAAGGGCGTATCACCGTTGGCGCGCGCGGGGTGCCGTACCGCTTTGCCAGCCAGATGGACAAGAACGGCGCGCCTGACGCTGAAACCATCCGCCGCTTGACCGAAGTTTTGCACACCCATTTCCCCGAGGCGGCAAAGTACGCGATTGATCATGCTTGGTGCGGCGTAATCGGTGTGCCGCGCGATTGGTGCGCGACGGTGGGGCTTGACCCGGCAACGGGCCTTGGCTGGGCGGGCGGCTATGTGGGGGTTGGGGTGTCGACATCAAACCTTGCTGGGCGCACGCTTGCTGATCTCGCGCTGGGGCGGCACACCGCGATCACCAAGCTGCCTTGGGTCAACCGCACGGTTCGCCAGTGGGAGCCAGAGCCATTTCGTTGGCTTGGGGTGCATCTGATGTACAAGTTGCTGCATATCGCAGACCGCCGTGAGACCAGATTGCGCGGCAAGCCGTCCCGGTTTGCGGCGTTTGGCAACTGGTTGACCGGACGCTAAAGCTGCGCGAAATGGCTGCGCGCCAAGAAACCTGAGTCCTCCACGCCACACATGCGGCACTATATGCAGTATTGAGTCGTTGGAACCTATGCAAAGAATGGGACGCCGCGCTAGGGTCTGTGGGTAACTCGGGAAAATACCCGAGACAGAGGCAGTAACAAATAACAAGCAAGGAGGGAGCCTATGCGCTGCCCATTCTGCGGGAATATCGACACTCAAGTCAAAGATAGCCGCCCGGCTGAAGATCACGTATCCATCCGCCGCAGGCGCTTTTGCCCGGCCTGTGGGGGGCGATTTACCACCTATGAACGCGTTCAGTTGCGCGATTTGGTGGTGATCAAGTCGTCGGGCAAGCGCGAGGATTTTGACCGCTCTAAACTGGAACGTTCGATCCGGATTGCGCTGCAAAAGCGGCCGATTGATCCTGAACGTATTGATCAGATGATCTCCGGCATTGTGCGCCGGTTGGAAAGCCTTGGGGATACTGACATCTCGTCCAAAACCATCGGTGAGATCGTGATGGAAAGCCTCGCACGGATCGACACTGTGGCCTACGTGCGCTTTGCCTCGGTCTATAAGAACTTCCAGACAGCCGATGACTTTGACGGCTTTGTTTCAGAATTGCGCCCCGGCGCAAATCCGGACGAGTGAGCGATCAAGACCACATGGCCCATGCTCTGCGCCTTGCGGCGCGGGGCTTGGGTCGGACTTGGCCAAATCCGGCCGTGGGCTGTTTAGTTGTCAAAAATGGCGTCGTGCTAGGGCGCGGCTGGACCCAACCAGGCGGGCGGCCCCATGCGGAAACGATGGCGCTGGCACAAGCGGCTGAGGGTGCGCGCGGGGCTACGGCCTATGTGACGCTGGAACCCTGCGCCCATCACGGCAAGACCCCCCCATGTGCGAATGCGTTGATTGATGCCGGGGTTGCGCGCGTCGTCAGTGCTGCCACCGACCCAGATCCGCGTGTCGCGGATTGCGGCCATGCGATGTTGCGCGCAGCCGGAATATCTGTGACCGAAGGCGTGTTGGAGGCCGAGGCCGTCGCCCTGAACGAGGGATTTTTTCAACGGATATTGCGCGGCACCCCGCTGGTCACTTTGAAACTAGCGCTGACGCTTGATGGTCGGATCGCCAACGCGGCCGGGGCAAGCCAGTGGATCACAGGGCCCTTGGCGCGTCGCGCGGTTCATTTGCAGCGCGCGGTTCATGACGCGGTGATGGTGGGCATTGGCACGGCATTGGCGGATGATCCCGACTTGACCGTTCGGGATATGGGTGTGTCGCACCAACCCGTTCGGATCGTGATCGACAGCCAGTTGCGGCTGCCTGCCACTGGACGCCTTGCACAATCAGCGCGCATCAACCCGGTCTGGGTTTGCCATTCGGCTGACGCCCCGGTGCCAGAAAGGCTGCAAGACATTGGCCTGACCTTGGTGCCTTGCGCTCCTGACGTCGCGGGTCGCGTTGATATTCATCAGGCGTTACAACAGCTTGCAGCGCGTGGTTTGACGCGCATCTTTTGCGAAGGCGGTGGTACGCTGGCCGCATCCCTGATTGCGGCGGGGCAGGCCGACGCGATCATCGCCTTTAGCGCCGGCAGAGTGTTCGGCGCAAACGGTACGGCGGGCGTGGGCCTGCTGGACGGCGGACCCACCTTGCTTGAACCCGATTATGTCTTGACCTCTGTTCAGGTGGTGGGGTCCGATGTCATGCATATTTGGCACTTACGGCGATAAGCTTACCAGCTGCCAGTGTTGCCCATCGACGTCCACGGCTCTGCAGGCGGCAATGACGCCCCCTTTTGCAACAACTCTATCGACACATTGTCAGGAGAGCGCACAAACGCCATATGCCCGTCGCGCGGCGGGCGGTTGATCACAACGCCATTGGCCGCAAGATGCGCACAGGTCGCATAGATGTCGTCCACCTCATAGGCCAGATGGCCAAAGTGGCGGCTGTCACTGGGCAGGCCTGCGTCGCCGTCCCAGTTATGCGTCAATTCCACCGGGCAGTCTGGTTGACCCGGCGGGCACATGAACACCAGCGTAAAGCGGCCCTTGTCGTTCACATAGCGCTTGGTTTCTTCCAGCCCCAACAGCGCGAAAAACGCCATGGATTTCTCTAGGTCGAGCACCCGAACCATGGTGTGTAAATAGCGGATTGTCATTCTATATCTCCCGTTCATTTCCCCCACACTAACCACTTGGTCGGGTCAAAGGCGAGGGCTAGAATGCAGAGGAAAATCCAAGCGACAGTCCCAGATCAAAAGTATCGCGCACGACGACCTCAGACGATGACCTGACCGCAGAAAGGCTGACCACGGGCGCAAAGCCAAAGACTGACGCCTTGTTAAAGGTGGCCGCAGCGCCCGCGTTCAGCACAATATCGGGGGTGGAAAACGGTACTTTAAAGTAATCGCGCGCTTCGGCCGACGCGGAAAAATCCACATCAATTCCGTCAATTACCGGTTTAGGGCGCAGGTCTGCGCCAATGGCTAGGGCGCGGTAGGCCACACCTGCACCCGCTGCATTCAGTTCTATCAAGCTTAACGAACCGCTCATACTGCCTCCCAGCAGGGGAAAAGCGTAGGTGCCTATCGCCTCAATCCGGCGCGCATTCAGACGGCTGTCACGCGAAAACTGCGTAAACTCGGTGGTCATATCAAGTCGGGCAACGTGGGTGTTGGCCAATTTTTGCGCAACTCCTATCACAAATGTCTGTGCGCCGCTTGTTCCGGTTTGATACCAGCGGCGGCCGACTTGCGCTTGAAATTGCAGCGAAGTGGTGGGGTTGATTGCCCATTGCACTGCGCCCCCTATATCGAGTGTAGAATAGCGGTAGTCAGATCCCTTAGCCGCGGGATTGAGGGTTTGGGCACGGCTCGAAAGGGCAACTTCGCGGTGCTTAACGGCCACAAACACTGTGGCCGCATGGTTTTTACCCTGTGGCAAGCGATAGCTTAGCTGTGCCGAGGCATTCCCCACAACGCC
>JAAFIJ010000224.1:4293-4746 GCA_013298675.1 Rhodobacterales bacterium
CGAAAGCGCTTGGGAAATAGGCAACGCGATACCCGCAAAGACAAAGCTGTCATGCAAGCTGCCCCCGTTTACATTATTGCTGGGCCCAGCCGCGAGTTTGAAGGTCAACTTAAGTGGGGTCCGGGCATTTAGCTGTGCAAAGGCCGGGGCGATCAGGGTTTGCGCCTGCTCATCTGAAGCGGCATTGCTGGCACGCCGTAGCCACCATTTTGAAAGGCCGGGCTTGTTGCCAACGGCATAGGCCTCTGCTGTCAAAAAGGCTGCCTCAAACCGCTCGGCTTTGGTCTTGGCAAGAGAATAGCTTTTGCGACCGTTGACGGCCGCCTCGGCGGCATGGCCCGATCTGGACAGCCCAGCAATCAACAGCGCGCGCGCCGCAGCATCGGTCGGGTCCGCCGCCAACAGTTGAGCGGCAATACGCGCTGCAAGATCAGGGTTGCCGATGTCCATGGC
>JAAFIJ010000225.1 GCA_013298675.1 Rhodobacterales bacterium
TCGGTCGTTGCCGGGGATTTTAACATGGTGCGCTGGTCAAACCTTTTGGGCCGGATAGAACGCGCCGCGAATGGGCATTGGGCTGGGCCGGTTCAAGGCAGCTTTGGTCAGTTTTCCCCGCTTGCGGACTTGCCGATCGACAATGTGCTTGCCCCCTTCGGCGGAAAGATAGAATTAAGACCCGAACTTGGTTCTGATCATAAGGGCTTGATCGCCAGATTGTCTCTGATATCTGGATCCTAAGTGACATGAGAGACGACATGGGGGCGCGCACGACAAGGGTAAAGTTTGTGTATATTCAGGCCCGAGGAATGCACTTGATACGCCAAGGCCGCATGAGAATTGCATTTGGGTCGGTTTCGCAATACCCGAGATTTCACGAGAGTTGTTTCAACTGATCCCAACAGTTTTTTACTGAATTGGACGCGCCATTGTCAAAAGATCCGATCCGCCACATCCAAAGTCACACATCGTTGCGCGGCATCGCCGCCGCATTTGTTGTTTTTGGCCATTACACAGCGGTCTTTGGACGCGATGTGGCCGGGATGGATTTTTACCGCCCGCATACACACCTGGGCGTTGATCTGTTCTTTTTGCTCAGTGGTTTTGTCTTGGCGTATGTTTACAAAGACACGTTTAGCACTGGGGTAAGTGCTGGGTCTTGGGGGCAGTTCATGATCCGCAGACTGGCGCGGATTTACCCTTTGCATATCGCCACCTTGACTATCGTTTTGAGCTACGCGCATTTCACCTTAGCGCCCGGTACCGCCAATGTTTTAGCGATGAATATCGGATTGGTTCATGCGTGGGGGCTAACCGATCAGTTTCTGTTTAACTCCCCATCTTGGTCGATTTCATGTGAGTTTGCAGCCTATCTCGTATTTCCGTTCTTGATGTTGGTGATGCAGAGTTTTTGGGGGCGCATTGCGCTTTTGGGAATGGCATTTGGCAGTTATGGCCTGCTTTGGAGTTTTGGGGCGGGCAGTTTGGATTTGGACGCTATAGGCCGCACACATGCGCTGTGGCGGGCGGTGGCGGCGTTTCCATTGGGCATGTTGCTGGCGTGGGCACATCTGCAATCGGATGGGCCGCGTGGGGTATGGCAGCTGCTGGGTTTGGCGGGTCTGATCGGTGCCATTGTGATCGGATTGCCAGAGATCACGTGGATGCCGTTTCTGGCCTTGCTTGTGTTTGCGACAGCGCACGATGATGGGCCATTGGCACCCATGTTGCGTCAACCCGCTTTTGTGGGGCTGGGCGAAGTGTCCTATGGCGTCTATCTGCTTCAATGGCCGGTTATGGTCTTAATGTTCAAAATCCGCCCAAAGTTGGGGCTGGACGGCGTGGCCCTAGAGATCGCGGCCCTTGGCATCTTTTTGGGCCTTTTGTTCATATGTTCCTTGGTTTCCTATAAGTGCTTTGAACAACCCATTTTGCAGCTTTTTCGACGGAAAACCCAAAAGATAGCGCATTGATCATCGCCCCATAAGGGCGGCATCGAAAGGATATTTGGTCAGGTTTTCGCACCCGTTTTCAGTGATCAAAATCTGATCTTCAAGTTTGATGGAAAAGTCGCCGCCTTCTGGTGAAACAAGCGCCTCGACACAAATTGTCATTCCGGGCTCCAGAACCGCGTCAAATGCGCCCTCCATCCAGCCGTCAGGATAATGGACATAGGGCCATTCATCACACAGGCCAACCCCATGCATTTTGCACGAATATTTTTGCGCCCAATACTGATCGTCCAACTTATGGCCGCCAAAGACCAGCTCACGAATGGAGACACCGGGTTTCAGTCGGGCTTGATGATCCGTTATGTGATCACGTGCATGGCCAAAAGCCGACATCATCGCAGCAGTAGGGGGCTTGTCCCCGATCCACCAAGTGCGCGAAATATCGATACAAAATCCATAAGCACCGATCAGATCGGTATCGAAGGCGACGATTTCATTGTTCCCGATAATCCGGGGGCCGCACTCCTGAAACCATGGGTTTGTGCGCGGACCAGAGGCCAAAAGCCGCGTCTCTATCCACTCGCCGCCACGTCGAATATTGCGGGCATGCAATTCCGCCCAAACAGCATCTTCGCTGACGCCTCCTTGGGGGATGTAAGTACGGGCAAAAGTCTCCATTTCCGCGATCCCTGCCTCGCAGGCATGATGAGCGCAACGCATGGCGTGTATTTCATCTGGAGTCTTGATGGCGCGGGTGCGCTCTGTCACTTCTTCGCCGTCCAGCACCTCAAACCCGGTTTTTTCAAGAGCGCGCAGGCCGTGGATCATGATCTTATCGACGGCAAGGCGACGATTGGTGCCACTGTGGGCGCGCACAATCTCATCCACTTGGGTCGCAAAGGCTTGCGCGGCCAATTGACCGTTATCACCGGTGGAATTGTAAAAGAAAGTCGCCCCTGACCGAAGTTCTTTGACCAAGGGATTAAATGTCACAAGAAAGGGCGAATTCTTGTATTCCCACATCACCATATGGCCATCTGCGCACAAGAGACAGGCGCGGAAGGGGTTATGGGTGTTCCAAAGCTGCATATTCGTAGTGTCGGTCGCATAGCGGATATTCAACGGGTCGAACATCAATAGGCCTGCGTAATCGCGTGCCTGTAATGCAGCCACCAGTTTCTTCCAGCGATCTTGCCTCATACGGTCAACATTCGGCAGGACCAAACCCGCTGCCTGCCATTCACCAAAGGCCAATTGTGTTGGACCGATTTCAACGCGGTCGTTATCATTCGGGGTTCCGTCCCCAAGCAGTGAACCGCGGTATGGGTCGATCTTGCGTTGATCTGCGTAATTGCTTGCCATCGATCTCTCCGTTGTTGCCCCAAAGCTTTCGCCAAACCGGCAATTTAGGCATTGCCATTGGCGACGGAGCCGTGTCGTAAAAGGATAGGCGGGCACTTAACAAACCTGCAATGTTTGGGCGTCAAGCCAAGGGTTCATCATGCCAATCCTGCAAAAGTCTTTGCCCAAATTCGCATGGACCGATCCAAAACTCGCCCGCTTGCCCGGTGTTTTTCCTGTTGAGGGGGGCGATTGGCTGACTGTCGACGACGCCTATAGTGACCAAATGGCAGAGCGCGACCGCTTGATCTTGGAGTGTCCTGAAAGGGTCATTGCCTTGGAACCAGACGCAGAGCCCGCTGCACATGAGCTGTTTGACATGATTTTGGACAAACTGGGAGGCACGCCCGGATACAGAGTTGATGCGGGCGAGGTGCAGCGACCTGATGGTGTGGTTGTTATTCTAGATCGTAAGCAACCGTTGAAAACCCTGGGGCGCTTGGTTCAAGAAGACCTTTGTTTGATGCAAAAAACGGGACAAGAACATGTGCTGACGGGCGCAGTTCTTTGCTTTCCAGCGTCATGGTCACTGCAAGAGAAGCTGGGTCGTCCGATGATCGGCATTCACCGTACGGTCGCCCATTACACGGATGATCTGGCCAAGCGGGTACAGCGGTTGTTTGATATGATCCGCCCCAATCAAGCTTTATGGCGGATGAATGCATTGGTTTACGCAGACCCGACTTTGCACCAGCCAAAGCGTGAGGACACGCCTCGAACCAACCGTCGTGGTGGCGACTATGTCCGAAGTGAGCGTCAGACACTGGTTCGGTTGCCCAAGACCCAGGCCGTCTTGTTTGCCATCCATACCTATGTGGTCAAAGTAGAAGACTTGGAGCTGGATGCCAAGAACGCGTTGTTAGAAGCCCGCCTCTGACGCGGTTGGCAGACTAACGCGGGAATGGACCCAATCGAGTTGTCTGTCGCTCAGGCTACCATAACATGGCGGTCAAAGGACTTGTGCGGAACAGCGTAAGTGATCTCATCTTCGCCGAAAGGCATCCAGACCATCACCAAGCTTGCATTCATGGTTTGCGCAGTTAGGCGCATGCTTGCCGCAGGCGGCGTGACCGCATCCGAAAACTCTGGGTAAAGCGCATCGCGCAGCCGTGCAAGATCTGGGCAGCGATTGCATGTATGGAACACCTCGACAGGTTTTTCCGAAACAGCAACTGTCGGATATGGTACCACAACATGTGGCAAGATTTCGCTCGCATCATCAAAGCTGAATGCGATGGGTTGGCCAGGAAGGATTTCATCGGGCAGTTCTGGCTGCGCGTCCACCAAAGCGTCGAGCAGCTCTGGAGTAACCACGCCTTCACATTCATGCCATAGGATCGCTGCGACATCAAAACGGGCTTGCGCCTTTTCGACCAAGCGCAGACATAGCGACGTATAGTCCGATGGCACTTGGCCGATTTCTGCGGGAATATGCGATGGACCGACCGAAATCATTAGGCTGGGATGCGCGCTGCACGTGTTGCTATCGACCGTGTTCAACACAAATCGTACGCCCGGCAGATCAAAGATCGCAATGTCCTCATAGTCCCAGTTGAGCCGACGCTGACCCGATTGCGTGCGTTCCAGAATGCGATCCAGTTCACCAACCAACTTTGCAAAGTTGGTCGCGATCTCTGTTGAAAATATCACTTCAGCAATTACGCTTGTCATGGAATTTTTCATGGCACACTCCCTCTTAGATTGTGCCAAGTTAACGCAACAAATACGCCCAGAAGTTGCGTGAAATGTGTCAGAAAAAAGTAGTTAACCAATATTAGCAAATTGGTCGCACAATTCCCGAATTCCACAAGTTTAGGGTTCTAATGTGCTATTTCTGCGAAACAGTCGTTAAGAAAGTCAGTTTCTGTTTTGATTTTCGA
>JAAFIJ010000226.1 GCA_013298675.1 Rhodobacterales bacterium
TAGAGGCGGTTAAGGTCTACCAGAGTGCGCTTGCGGAAACGGACTCGCCATCTTGACATTAGCAGTAGTTCACCTATCAAAAAGTGAGCTTTGCCCTATGTTGGCTTCAAACTCTGAGTAATTTCCTAGAATGGCCCGGACCGATTGGGGCGGCAGTGGGTCTGCCAGTTTATCCCCGTTGAATTCCAAAACACGCAACACTCGCCTGTTCTTGGGGCGTCCGTCGATGTTTTGAAAAGTCCATTGAACTTTGAGATTGTCTAACACTTCTACGTGGAGTGCTTTTCTTTTAACCAAGTGCCAAAACTCTGCATCTTCAATTACGAAATAACAATCCCTTATCTCCCACCATTTTTTATAAGCGGCCCCAGGTTTCCTGGCGCCGCTTTTTTGATTGGCAAGGGCGCTGCACCTATTTCAAGATCGACAAAAGATTGGCGTAATCGTCGGTCCATTCAGGCTTGCCGTCGCTGATCAGGGGCGTCCAACGCGCATCTTTAGTCAAGTCCCCAAGATCCGTAGGATCTTGCGCCATGATCACGACAGTTGACGGGAACAGCCCTTTTTCAAGATCTTTGGCATCGTTGTGGATCTGCATCATCGCGGTCATTCCCAGCGACGCGGCACTGCGCGCAAGCGGCAGATCGATTTGATAATAACGGTTTGAGATATGGAACACCAACAACCCACCGGGGTTAAGCCGCGACTTGTAAAGCGCCAGCGCGTCCGTGGTGGTCAGGTGAACTGGTACTGTGTCCGAGCTATAGGCATCGATCACCAAGATGTCGAAACGGATGTCTTTTTGCTGGTCCAGCACAATCCGTGCGTCGCCTAGGTGGGTTGGCGCGTCGTCTGCGCAGTTTGACATAAAGGTAAAGAGTGCCGGGTTGCGTGCAATCTCGTCAACTTTTTGGTCAATCTCATAGAAGTGCCAGCTTTGTCCCGGCGCCTTGTAGCAAGCAAGCGCACCTACCCCCAAGCCTACGATGCCAACCGACTTGGCTGATTGGCCGCGCGGCGACGACATGATCTGACCCATGGGCCCAAAACGATGGTAATAGGCCATGCCACTTGGCCGCGGAACGGTCAGGTCGGCAACGCGTTCTGCGCCGTGCATAGTGGTGCCATTGGCATAGAGGCGCAGGCCGTCGCGGTCGACCACGCGGTGGGCTCCAAAAAAGCTGCGGTCAGCGAAAATCGAGGGTTCATAGGACGCAAAGCTTGCCCCGACGATCAATGTGAACAGGGCCGTGACCACTGCATAGCTGCGTGTGTTATATTTCCACAGGATCACCGCGAAAAGGGTTGCGATAATCGCTGCTAAGATCTTGGGCGAGGTGCCTTCAAAGTACGTGAACCCAATCGACAGGGGCATCAACGCGATCAGGCCAAGCACAACCCCAAACAGCGCGTCAAAGGCGCGCAACCGCGTGCCAAACGCTACGATCAACAGGGCCGAAAGCGCGACGGTTATCCGCAGTTCAAAGAACTCGTTGAACACCATCGGTGCAAAAATTGAATTGAACAGCCCGCCAAGTGCCCCGCCAACCGACATGATCACATAGAACAAGGTCAGGTACGACTGATGCGGGCGTGCTTCATAAAGGCGCTGGTGCGCCATCATGGAGGTGATCAGGAACGCAAGGACCAACAACCCGGTTTGACCCCATGACAAAGAGGGCGCCCAAAGGTCGGTCGTTAGAACCGCCATGACCACAATAGAGGCCATCAAAAGGACGCGGAGTTTGGCCGTGGCAATCAAGGGGCGGTTGGTAAAGCTAAGCACAAAGGTCAGCAAATAAAGTGCCAAGGGCACGACCCAGAACAACGGGATCGACCCAAGGTCTGTGCTGACTTTGGTGGTCACCCCCAGCATCAGTGATGACGGGATAAAGGCAAGGAACAGCCATTTGACAATCGTCGCCGCGTCGGGTTTTGCGCCCGCGTCAACATTTTCTTGCACAATCGGCAGGGCGCGATTGTCACTGCGCGCCTGCGATGCGGCGGCCAGCAAGAACGCGCCCAAAACGACAAATCCGCCAGCCCAAGCCCAACCGATTGATTTTGCGCCAAAAAGAGGTTCGGCGACCAATGGAAACGCGAGCAGTGCGATCAATGACCCCAAGTTGCTCGCCCCGTACAGGAAATAGGGATCATGCGCCGAGGGTCCGTTGCTTTTGCTGTACCACGATTGGATCAGGGGGGCATTGGCCGACAAAACTGCAAAGGGCATTCCCACGCCAAAGGCATAAAGCGTCAAAGTCTGGATCGCGGTTGACCCTTGTGCGTCATAGGTCCACCCCGATGGCAATGAGAGCGGCAAGAACATCAACGCAATTGCCCACAGAGCCAGATGCGTGAACATCTGCACTTTGACGCTGGTGTATTTGCTCATCAAATGTGCATAAAGATAGCCCGCGATCAGCACCGTTTGAAAAAACAACATGGCCGTTGTCCACACCGCTGCCGCACCTCCAATGGCTGGCAGGGCGATTTTCGTGAACAGCGGTTGCACAAAGAACAGCAACGACGCCGATAGGAAAATCGTTGCAGTGAAAAGAATCGCAACAGCGCGGGGCGCCAAGTGTTTCGCAGTACTGTGCTGGACGTTCATCATCTAAAGTGGCTCCGAACCTAAAACTTTTGTCCAAGAATGGTCAAAGATATTGGTCAAAGTTTGACGCAATCCACAAAGACTAAGGCTTATTGTTGTCGGTTCGCGAACAATTGAGATCATCGCGAAAGGGGGTTGCATGCCCGGCAAACCAAGGCTATTCACCACCGCACGGGTGATTAGCTCAGTTGGTAGAGCGCTTCGTTTACACCGAAGATGTCGGGAGTTCGAGTCTCTCATCACCCACCATTCCCCTAGTTTTGAAATACGTTGGCCCGAGTGTGGGCTTTCCCATCGTCTCGACCTCGCACCGCAATCTTGCTGTGCTTGGGGCTTAATGTGTTGCGCGTGCTCTATGTGCCTTCCCTTTCTACGGTGGAGGATTTGCGGGGTAGGGATGCGCGATTCACCCCCCAAACGATCGTCCAAAGATCGCAACTTTGCTTTGGATCGGCAGATCGATGAAAAACCTGACGATGAGCGCTTGACGCGGCAAAGGGGCTTGCGTAATACCCCGACACGCCCGGGCAACCGGGGGCAATGCGGTGGTAGCTCAGTTGGTTAGAGTACCGGCCTGTCACGCCGGGGGTCGCGGGTTCGAGCCCCGTCCACCGCGCCACTTGCCCCTGATGCCCGCGATGTGAAAAGCGCGGTGGTAGCTCAGTTGGTTAGAGTACCGGCCTGTCACGCCGGGGGTCGCGGGTTCGAGCCCCGTCCACCGCGCCATTTCACATAATCTTTGCCACAAATAGATAAACTAGGCTGTGCAATGGGTTTGCGCCCCTATGCAGACGCGGCGCAAAGGTCTACAGCGTCATCCGATAACGGACATGGCCATCGCTGGCAGTGTAAGTGTCATAAAGCCTGCGCGCCGCCGCGTTGCCCTCATCCGTGTGCCAATAGAGCCGGTGCCAACCCTGAGCCGTGGCAATGGCCTTCAAATCATCAATCAGGGCACGGCCAACGCCCATGCCGCGGGCGCTGGCGTCCACAAAGAGATCTTCCAGATAGCAATCATCCCCGATCACCCATGTTGACGGGTGGTGAAGATGAACGGCAAAGCCAACGGCCAAGCCATCTGAAAACGCCAGACGAATGCGCATCGGGCTGTTGGCAGCAAGTGCGCGCGCCCAAGTGTTGGCCGTGATTTCGGGGGACAGCGGATGCTGATAGAAGGCCAAGTATTGCACCCAAAGTGCGCGCCATGCGGGCTCGTCTGCTGGGGTGGCGTTGCGGATTTCCAGGGCCATGATGGTCTTTCAATGCGAGATTGGTCCGCGCCAGAAACCTGTCCGGCGCGGGGATGCAAACCTTAGGTCAGTTTCGCCAAAATACGCGCCCATGACCGGATGCCTTTGTGAAAGCATTCCAGATCATATTTCTCATTCGGGGAATGGATCTGATCATCGTCGCGGCCAAAGCCGATCAGCATAGCGTCCATCCCAAGATAGGTCTTGAAATAGCCCGCAATTGGGATGGACCCGCCGCACCCGACATAGGCCGCTGGCATGCCCCATTCCTCACTCAGCGCCTGACGTGCGGGTTCAAACACCGGATTGTCGATGGACATGATCCCGGCCGGAGAGTTGCCATGCGCCTTCCATTCAACCGTGCAATCGGCAGGCAGTTGTGCCTCTACCCAAGCACGGAAGTTTTCGCGGATCGCGAAGGGGTCTTGGGTCCCCACCAAACGGAAGGACACTTTGGCATGGGCCTCTGATGGAAGAACAGTTTTGAACCCGTCTCCGGTATAGCCGCCCCATATGCCGTTGATCTCTGCCGTGGGGCGTGACCACAGCATTTCCAACGGGGTGCGGTCTTGCTCTCCGGCGGGAACGCTCAGCCCGACTTCACCCAAGAAATTGGCGTGATTAAAGGCCAATGATTGCCATTGGGCGCGGATGGCGTCGGGCAACTCTGTGACGCCGTCATAGAAATTTGGAATGCAGATATGCCCCGTGGCATCGGTCATGTTGCCGAGGATTTTCGATAATACTCGGATCGGATTTGCCGCCGCACCGCCATACATGCCCGAATGCAGGTCCTTATTCGGGCCGCGCACGGTCAATTCTTCGCCCAGCAGCCCGCGCAGCATGGTGGTGATGGCGGGGGTGGTCGAT
>JAAFIJ010000227.1 GCA_013298675.1 Rhodobacterales bacterium
GAAAGTACGCCAGGCCATCGGCATGATGTTCAACTTTGAATGGTCGAACGAGACGCTGTTTTACGGCCTTTATGCCCGGATCAATTCGATCTGGGAAAACACCCAAATGGCCGCCAAGGGCCCCGCCACCCCGGCCGAGGCGGCAATTTTGCAACCTTTGATCGACAAAGGGCTGTTGCCTGCCACTATCCTGACCGACGAAGCGGTGATGGCCCCTGTGTCTTCGTCCGAAAACAACCTCGACCGCAAGAACTTGCGCGCAGCCTCGGCCTTGCTGGATGAGGCGGGCTGGTCGGTGGGCGCAAACGGAATGCGCCAGAACGCCAAAGGCGAGGTGCTGAAGTTAGAGTTTCTTGAATCCAACCCGCAGTTCGAACGCGTGCTGACCCCCTATATCGACAACTTACGCGCCTTGGGTGTTGACGCGATTCTGACCATGGTCGACCCGGCCCAAGAAAGCCAACGCATCGACCCGCCCAGCTTTGACTTTGATTACATCGTCGGCAACGCGGTGAACGGCTATGAACCGGGCGGCGAGATGAAGCAATCCTATGCGTCTGTCACCGCTGACAATTCCACCCGCAACCGCGCGGGTGTGGCTGATGCCGCAATCGACGCCATTCTTGATCAGGTCGAATTCGCCAAAACCCGAGAAGAATTGGACATCGTGACCCAAGCTTTGGACCGCGTCTTGCGCGCCAAACGGTTCTGGGTGCCACAGTGGTACAAGAATGTGCACACGGTCGCCTACTACAATCAGTTTGAACACCCCGAAACCCTGCCCCCCTATGCTTTGGGAGAGCTTAGTTTCTGGTGGTTCAACGATGAAAACGCACAAAAGCTAAAGTCTGCGGGCGTTTTGAAATAATCCATGGGCGCCTATATCCTGCGACGATTGCTGCTGGTGATCCCGACATTGTTCGGGATCATGCTGGTGAATTTCACCTTGACCCAATTCGTGCCCGGAGGTCCGTTTGACCAGATAGAGGCACGACTGGAAGGCGACGGCGATTCCCTTGATGCACTTGGCGGATCGGGCGCTGATGCTGGCATTGAGGATCAGGGCGATCAGCAATACATTGGCGCACGTGGTCTGCCGCCAGAATTCAAGGCCAAGCTAGAGGTCGAATTCGGCTTTGCACGCTTTATTTGCGCCGATGGGTTTACCGGGACGCCGTCGCTTGATGCCCCCGAATGCCGCAAGGAAATGATCTCTGCGCCAGAGCGGTTTTTCATCATGCTTGGCAATTACATGCGCTTTGATTTTGGCGAGAGTTATTTCCGATCAACGGGCGTTTTCGAACTTATCTTGGAAAAGATGCCAGTGTCGATCACCCTCGGCCTGTGGTCAACGCTGATCGCGTATTTCGTGTCGATCCCGCTGGGTATCCACAAAGCGGTACGCGACGGATCGTCTTTTGACAGCTGGTCGTCAGGCATCATCGTCGCCGCCTATGCAATTCCCGGCTTTCTGTTCGCCATCATGTTGTTGGTGTTTTTCGCAGGCGGTTCATATTGGCAAATCTTTCCGCTGCGGGGTCTGACATCACCGGGATGGGAAGATATGACCCCCTTGGGCAAGGTTGGCGACTATCTGTGGCACATCACTTTGCCGGTGCTGGCCTCGACGATTTCATCGTTTGCGACGCTGACCCTGTTGACCAAGAACAGCTTTATGGAAGAGATCCGCAAACAATATGTGATGACCGCGCGGGCCAAGGGTCTGTCAGAACGGCGGGTGCTTTATGGTCATGTGTTCCGCAACGCGATGCTGATCGTGATTGCCGGGTTTCCGGCCCTGTTCGTGTCGGTGTTCTTTGGCGGTTCCTTGATTATTGAAACTTTGTTCAGCCTTGATGGGCTTGGGCAATTGGGCTTTAAATCCGCGGTCGAACGGGACTATCCGGTGATTTTCGGAACGCTGTTTGCCTTTGGGATCATTGGTCTGGTCGTCGGCATTCTGTCTGATCTGATGTATGTCTGGGTTGACCCCCGCATCGACTTTGATCGGAGGGGTTAGCGTGAAACTGTCTGCGCTCAATCAACGCCGCTGGACAAACTTTAAGTCTAACAAACGGGCGTATTATTCGCTGATCCTGTTCGCACTGCTGTATGGGATATCGCTGTTTGCAGAGGTACTGGCCAATGACCGCCCGCTCATGGTCAGCTACAAGGGCGCATGGCACGCGCCCTTCGTCCGGTTTTATTCCGAGGCTGACTTTGGTGGCGATTTTCGCACCGAGGCCAACTATAAATCGGCCGAAGTGCAATGTCTGATAAAGGCAGGCGGCTCGCTTGCATGTTTTGATGACCCCAAAGGGGTGGCGGCCGAGGCGGAAACATCCGGCACCGCCGCCGGAGAGCCTGTTGAAAAGGGCTGGATCCTGTGGGCGCCAATTCCCTTTAGCTATAACACGATCAACGACCTGGGCGGGCTTTCTGCACCCAGTGCGCCCGACAGCACGCATTTGCTGGGCACGGACGACACGTCGCGCGATGTGGTGGCGCGGGTGATCTACGGCTTCAGGCTTTCCGTAACGTTTGCGCTGATCGTGACGGCGCTTACATCGGTCATCGGCATCTTTGCAGGCGCGGTTCAGGGCTATTTCGGCGGAATCGTCGATCTTGTGTTCCAACGTGTCATAGAGATTTGGTCCAGTACCCCGACGCTCTATGTGCTGATCATCGTTGCTGCGATTTGGCGGATGAACTTTTGGTTGTTGGTTGGCATGTCGGTGGTCTTTGGCTGGACAGGGCTCGTAGGCGTGGTGCGGGCAGAATTCCTGCGCGCCCGCAACTTTGAATACGTGCGCGCGGCGCGCGCACTGGGGGTACCCGATCACAAGATCATGTTCCGCCACGTCCTGCCAAACGCGATGGTCGCGACCTTGACCATGCTGCCGTTTATCGTCTCTGGTGCCATCAGCTCGCTTGCCACGTTGGATTTTCTGGGTTTTGGGCTGCCGTCTGACTTGCCCAGCCTTGGCGAGTTGACCTTGCAAGCAAAGCAAAACCTGCAAACCCCGTCGCTGGCCTTTACCGCCTTTTTCACCTTTGCGATCATGCTGTCGCTGCTGGTGTTTATCTTTGAGGGCATCCGCGATGCCTTTGATCCCAGAAAGACCTTTCGATGACTGCGGTTCTTGACGTTTCCGGCCTGACCATCCGTTTTTCCCAAGATGGCCGCCAGATCAACGCGGTCAAAGGCGTCAGCTTTCACGTGGGCAAAGGCGAGACTGTGGCCTTGGTCGGCGAAAGCGGGTCGGGAAAATCAGTAACTGCGCTTTCCACGGTGTCGCTGTTGCCCGACAGTGCCGCTGTGACCGGATCCATCCGGTATCTTGGGCAAGAGATGGTGAACGCCAGCCCCAGCGCGCTGCGCCGCGTTCGGGGCAATGACATCAGCTTTATCTTTCAAGAGCCGATGACCTCTCTGAACCCTTTGCACAGCATCGAACGCCAGCTGACCGAAAGTCTGACGCTGCACCAAGGATTAAGTGGCGCAGCTGCGCGGGACAGGGTGGTGGAGCTGTTGATCAAGGTGGGCATTCGTGACCCGCAAGACCGGCTGAACGCCTATCCGCACCAACTTTCGGGCGGGCAGCGCCAGCGCGTGATGATCGCGATGGCGCTGGCCAACGGGCCAGAACTGTTGATCGCGGATGAACCGACCACGGCGCTGGATGTGACCATTCAGGCGCAAATCCTTGATCTTTTGGCCGATCTGAAGCGGACCGAAAACCTAAGCATGCTGTTTATCACCCACGATCTGGGCATCGTGCGCCGCATCGCCGACCGGGTCTGCGTGATGAAAGATGGCGAGATTGTCGAGCAAGGCCCGACGGCAGAGATTTTTGCCAACCCTCAGCACGCCTATACCCAAACCTTGCTTTCCGCTGAATCAAAGGGCTTGCCGGCTACTGTGGCGCCTGATGCGGCCGAAGTTGTGCGCACCGAGCAGCTGCGCGTCTGGTTCCCGATCCAACGCGGTCTGTTGCGCCGCACCGTTGGCCACATCAAAGCGGTCAATGACGCGACGCTGAGTGTGCGCGCGGGCGAAACCATTGGCATTGTGGGCGAAAGTGGGTCTGGCAAGACGACCTTGGCCCTTGCCATCATGCGCCTGACCGAATTTACCGGCAAAGCATGGTTTCAAGGCCAAGACCTTGGAGCGCTTCATGGCGGGGCATTACGCCACCTGCGCCGTGATATGCAAATCGTGTTTCAAGACCCGTTTGGCAGCCTGTCGCCGCGCATGACCGCCGAAGAGATTATCGCCGAAGGGCTGAGTGTTCACGGCTTGGAACCGGGCCGCGACCGCCGCTCCATGGTGGCCGAAATGATGCAAGAAGTGGGTTTGGATCCCGCGTCGATGCAACGCTATCCGCATGAATTTTCCGGTGGTCAGCGCCAACGCATTGCCATTGCGCGTGCCATGATCCTGCGCCCCAAGCTGGTGGTCTTGGACGAGCCGACCAGTGCGCTTGATATGACCGTTCAAGTCCAGATCGTCGAATTGCTGCGCGACCTGCAAGTCAAATGGGGGCTGGCCTATATTTTCATCAGCCATGATTTGCGCGTCGTACGGGCTTTGGCGCATAAGGTAATGGTGATGAAAGAGGGCGATGTGGTCGAGGCAGGGCTTGCCGTAGACATCTTCGCCGCACCCAAAACCGAGTATACTCGCGCCTTAATGCGCGCGGCATTTGGATCTGCGGCGCAGCCAACGGATTG
>JAAFIJ010000228.1 GCA_013298675.1 Rhodobacterales bacterium
TTTGCTGAGGCAGGCCATAAACGGGCACGCCTCTGCCAACTGGCCTTGTTTATCTAAATCTTGGGCACAACCTGCAATGCGCTTCAAAAATGGGAGATTTCCGCGCAATCAAAGGCAGACTCTTTTCAGCGCGCACATGACTCTGTATGCTTTGCAAAAAAGGGGGCCCATCAAAGGGCCTGCAGTGAGGCATTTTCCATTTAGCGATGGGCAAACAGGTAAGCGCGAAACATACGCGCAGTGGAGTTGGGCATGAATAACTTTCGGCACAAGACAATTATTTTGGCATTGGTGGCAACGACCGCTTTGGTCGCCTGTCAAAATGGCACGAGCCCTTTTGCAGCAAAGCCGCGTGACAGTGGTGCCGCGAACGCAGCGGCGCCAAGTGCTGCAACCACGGTCAAACTGGTGGACCGCGACATTGAGGCGCCCGAAATTTTTCAAGACACCGCAGATGCGCTTTGGGATGGCAGACCGTCATTGGGCGGCGTCTGGGTGGCGTCGCCTGACACCAAAGACCCAGAGCGAGTGATTTTGCGCAATACCGCGAACGGCAAGTTCGTGATTGGCGCGCTGTTCCGGAGAGAGCGTGACAATCCAGGGCCAAAGCTGCAGATTTCCTCGGACGCGGCGGCAGCTTTAGGATTGCTTGCGGGTGAGCCCGGCAAAGTGTCGGTAACCGCCCTGCGCCGTGAAGAAGGAACCGCAACTGCGCCAGACGCAAGCAGGCCGATGCTCGACGCGGTAGAGACCGTCGACAATGAGGCACTGGACGGCGAAAATATTGGTGCAGCCGCAGTGGCGACACTTGGTTCAGGCAAAAGCCCTGTCAAAGGCGACAAAGCGCCGAAACCTGCAATCGGTCAGGACGCCGTTGTTGCCACAGCCCTGCCACCCGTTGCCCCTGCGAATGGAAAGGCCACTGACACCGCGGTTGTACAAAAGCCCGCTGCAGCCGCCGCCCCCTTAGCGCCGGTCGCCCCAGTCGTTGCTTCTGGTGCTGGAAAGCCCATCCAAATCGGCTTCTTCTCGGTTGAGGCCAATGCCAAACGTGCCGCAGAAAAGCTGGGTGCTGCGGGTCTAACCGCAAATATTCGTAAAGAAGAAAGCCAAGGCAAAACTTATTGGAGCGTCACAGCGCGTGGCGATGGGGCGGCTTTGGCAAAAGCAAAAGCGGCTGGTTTTGCGGATGCCTACTTCTTAAAGGGGTGACCCCCGGAATCTCTAACCGCTTCGGAGCACTATGAACCGATTTGTCTTACTTCTGATCGCGGCCCTCGGCCTGCCCGCCATGCCAGCCTTGGCATTTGAAACGCTCGCCCGGTCGGCTTGGGTTTACGATGTCGGCACGCATACGGTGTTGATGGACAAAAACGGCAGTGAATCTGTGCCGCCGGCGTCGATGTCAAAACTGATGACGGCCAATATGCTGTTTGAAGCCTTGCGCGATGGGCGCGTGACCATGGACACCACCTTTGGCGTTTCATCGCGCGCGACAGAGATGACATCGCGCGGCGGCTCGACCATGTATTTGCAGGAAAGCGACCGTCCGACCGTGGGCGAGTTGATCCAAGGGATGATCGTCAACTCTGGCAACGATGCATGTATTGTGGTGGCCGAAGGGTTGGCGGGTACCGAAGAGGCATTTGCCGCACAGATGACGGAACGTGCGGCGGCGCTTGGGCTAGAACAGTCGACATTTGTAAACTCTTCCGGCTGGCCAGATCCCGGTCAGCGGATGAGCATGAAAGACCTTGGTCTTTTGTCGCGCCGCATCATCGAAGAGTTTCCCGAGTACTACGCGGTTTTTGGCCAAACCCAATTCAATTACAAAGACCGTGCGCCAGCTAATGCCAATAATCGCAACCCACTGTTAAAGTTGGGGATTGGGGCCGATGGGCTGAAAACCGGGCACACGGAAGAGGCGGGGTTCGGGTTGGTCGGTTCGGTCAAACAGGGCGACAGACGGATCATCTTCGCGATTTCCGGTCTTGCCTCTGACAAAGATCGCGCAACAGAGGCTGAAAAGATTGCCTCTTGGGCCTTTCGCCAGTTTACCCTGAAAACCGTAGCGAAAACCGACAAGCGACTTGCCGAAGCGGAGGTGTTCATGGGCGCCGCCAAGACCGTTGGGCTGGTGCCGGCCACGGATGTCACCCTTTTGGTGCCTGCAACGGCTCAAAGCGGGCTAGAGGCGGATGTGGTTTATACCGGCCCCTTCGCTGCGCCTATCACTAAGGGCGATAAGCTGGGAGAGTTGGTTATTCGGGTGCCGGGCCTGCCCGATCACCGGGTCGATCTGATCGCCGCCGAAGACGTCGCCAAGGGCGGATTTATCACCCGGATGAAGGCGGCAATAGATCAACTGCAAGCACGCTATCTTGGCGATCCGGCCCCGGCCACCTGATATGACAGGCAAATTCCTTTCGTTCGAAGGCATTGACGGATCTGGAAAATCCACCCAAGCGCGTCTGTTGACCGAGGCTTTACGTGCTGCGGGGCATATAGTCTGTCTGACCAGAGAGCCGGGCGGCAGCCCCGGCGCGGAAGAGATCAGGCGCATGGTGCTTGAAGGGGATCCCGACAAATGGTCGGCGGAAACTGAACTGTTGTTGTTCAACGCAGCAAGGCGCGATCATCTGGAAAAGACCATTCGGCCGGCCCTCGCGCGCGGTGAGATCGTAATCACCGACCGATTTGCCGACAGCTCGCGGATGTACCAAGGGCTGACGCGCGGCGATCTGCGCGCCAAGGTCGACGCGCTACATGCCCTAATGATCGGGGTTGAACCCGACCTGACCTTTTTGATCGACATTGATGCTGCTGTTGGACTGTCGCGCGCTGTTGGCCGGGCGGGCAAAGAGCAGCGGTTTGAGGATATGGGCCTTGCACTGCAACAAAAGGCACGTGCTGGATTTCTGGCGCTGGCGCGGGAATATCCGCTGCGGTTTCGGGTGATTGACGGCGCGCGCGCGCCCGATGTGGTGGCAAACGATGTCTTGGCCGTAGCTTTGGAGCATCTGAGCCGTAGATGAGCGACGACATCCCAGAACCCGACCGGATCGAAGGGGCGCCGCACCCTCGCAAAACCCCGCACATCCTTGGACAGTCTGCAGCAGAGGCGGCGTTTTTGGGCGCATTCAACGGATCGCGACTGCATCATGGTTGGATGATCACCGGGCCGCGCGGTGTTGGCAAAGCAACCTTGGCATGGAAAATCGCCACGTTTCTGCTTGCCACACCCGACGATGATGGCGGAATGTTTGCCCCCGCCCCACCCTCCAGTTTGTACATCGACCCGGAAAACCCAATTGCCCGGCGGATTGCCAATTTATCAGAGTCGCGCCTGTTTTTGCTGCGCAGACCCTATGATGAAAAGGCTACGCGCCTGAAGCAAGACATAACGGTGGACGAAGTGCGCAAGATGAAGTCGTTCTTTGCCCTATCGGCTGCGGATGGCGGGCGGCGGGTCGCAATTGTCGACTGTCTGGACGATATGAACACCTCGGCCGCCAACGCGCTGTTGAAACTGCTCGAAGAGCCCCCTGCCCGGGTAACGCTTTTGTTGATCGCGCATCAACCCGCACGGTTGTTGCCGACAATCCGATCACGTTGCCGGGAATTGCGTCTTGGTCCTTTGTCTGCAGGCGATCTGGCCGATGCTTTGGCCCAAGCGGGCGGCGAAGTTGCCCCACAAGAGAGTATCCCGCTTGCCGAACTGGCGGGCGGTTCGGTGGGTGAGGCGTTTCGGATGACCAATCTGGACGGGCTTAAGCTCTATCAGTCATTGATCAATCTGTTTACCTCCCTACCCCGGCTTGATCGACCCAAAGCCCTTGCTTTGGCCGAGGCAGGTGCCGCAAAGGGCGCTGAACAGACGTTTGAGTTGATCGTCACTTTGCTTGATCTCTTTCTGGCCCGGCTTGCCCGCGCGGGCACTCTTGGCGCACTTCCGCCTGAGGCGGCGCGCGGCGAGGCCGCCCTGATCGAACGGCTGTCGCCCACGGCCGATCACGCCCGCATCTGGGCCGATCTTGCGCAGGTTTTAGGGCTGCGCGCGCGGCGAGGGAAATCGGTTAACCTTGACCCTTCGGCGCTTCTCATGGATATGGTTCTGAAGATCGACGAGACGGCGGGACTGCTCGCCCAAAGGTAGGCATATGGTCACGCACGCAACAGCCCACGGAATCGTCGCCCACGAAATCGTCGATAGTCACTGTCATCTCGATTTTCCTGATTTTGAGAACGAATTGCCGCAGATCGTGGAACGCGCCCATGCGGCAGGCGTGTCGCGGTTGGTAACCATTTGTACCCGCCTGCGGCACGAACCACGCGTCCGCGCGATCGCTGAAACCTATTCGGGCGTCTTTTATGCGGCGGGCACCCATCCGATGAGCGCGGCCGAAGAACCACTGGCTACTGTAGAGGCGCTGGTCGCCTTGTCCAAACATCCGAAATTTGTCGGCATTGGCGAGACGGGACTTGATTATCACTACACCGCCGAAAGCGCCGACATTCAGAAAAAGAGCCTGCGCATTCACATTGAGGCGGCACAAGAAACTGGTTTGCCATTGATCATCCACGCCCGCGGCGCGGATGAAGATATGGCCCGCATTTTGAGCGAGGGGTTAAAGACGCGACCCTATTCTTGTGTGATGCACTGCTTTTCGTCATCCGAGGCGTTGGGCATGGCCGCCCTAGAGATGGGATTTTATCTGTCGATGT
>JAAFIJ010000229.1 GCA_013298675.1 Rhodobacterales bacterium
CGCGCCCGTTGCGGGCGGTGAACTGCCGACCTCGCGGTCAATGATTTTTGTGGCCCCGGACGGCGAGCGGTCGATGAACACCTATCTGGGCATCTCGTCAGAGTTAGGCCCACAGGATGTGTCGGATGATGTCGCGGGTGACGCGGCATTCCTGTTCCTGGAAGGATATCTGTACGACAAGCCGCAAGGTAAACAGGCATTTGAACGTGCGGCCAAGCTGTGTCAGGCGGCGGGTGGTCAAGCGGGGATTGCCCTGTCAGACCCATTCTGTGTGGATCGTCACCGCGACAGCTTTCGTCATTTGGTCAAAGATCTGGATTACGTGATCGGCAACGAACACGAATGGTCCAGCCTGTATCAAACCGATCTGGAAAGCGCCTTGGCGCTGGCATCTGCCGAGGTCGGGTTGGTCGCGTGCACCCGGTCGGGTGACGAGGTGATCGTGATCTGCGGGACCGAGCGTGTTCACGTACCCGTGCAGCGCGTGGTGCCGGTTGATGCGACCGGTGCTGGCGATCAGTTTGCGGCGGGCTTTCTTTACGGCATCGCCACCGGACGCGCGCTTGAAACCGCCGGGCGCATGGGGTGTGTCGCAGCCGCTGAAGTGATCAGCCATTTTGGCGCACGCCCAGAGGCAAATTTGTTGGATCTGTTCGCCCGTAAGGGTTTGATCTGATCCGAAGACTTGAAATCGATCCGTGTCTGATGGCGCGGTTTAAGGAGTACATGCGATGAATTACGGTCAAAACGGCAACCCGAAAACTGGCGGCAAGCAACCCAAGCACCGGGTCGGCAAGGGTCTGGGCGCAGAGAAAAGCCCAACGGGCGGGCGTCCAAGCAAAGAAGAACTTGTTGCACGGTTGAAGGCCGCGGCCGAGGCCAAAACAAAAGAAGCTGAGTGACACCGAACCGATGACCGCGACGGCTTTCTTGCGTCGCGGTCCAATTCTTCGCCTGATGTCAGCGCACCGCGTCCAGTTCCGCACTCTTTAAGGTGCAATCGCGGATCACATCGGGGCCACAGCGGCGTGGTTCCAGATCCGTGGTCAAGCAAATGCGCACCTCTTGGATCATTTCGGCCTTGCACGTCACGGTGATCTGATCGCGGGCAAAAGTTGGATTGGACTCTATAAAGGCGTCCTCGATCACCGAAGCGGGGACTTTCAGATCCTTGGTGATCTCTGCAAAGATCGGCGGCACGGTGATGGATTTATAGGCGTTGCGCATGGTGGTGTAATAATCGCGCGCCTCTAGCCCCGAACAACGCCCGTGCTTTTTCCATTGATAGAACGCCAAACCCGAACCGCCCATGATATCGGCCATGGTTGCGGTATCGCTGCGTGACGGGTCGCGCGCCGTTGTGCGGCAATAGCTGGGATAACCAGACGCGTTTTGTGGCCACAGACCGTGCAAGGTCCATGTTAGACCACGGCCTGCATCACATTGTGGATCACCCCGATCGTCGCCCTCTAGCGCGCACCAGTTTGACGACCAAGACAACGACATGACGTAATAGTCAAAGTCGCCGGCGCGTTCGCCCTCGGCTCTGGCAGTGGTGCCAATGGTTGGCCCAAAAGCCGTTGCCAGAAGGGCCAAGATTGCCAGACGCATTTCCACTTCCCCTTACCTGCATTTCACACTATATCGAGCTTGAATTCCCTGAAGACGTGGAAGTCGCGGCCCCGGTCGCAGCCGTTTTCCCGGCTCGGGGAAGATTTGTAAAGGAGAGATCCGATGTCAAAACCACTTATGGCCAAAGCAACCGCTGTTTGGCTGGTAGACAACACCACCCTGACCTTTCGTCAGGTTGCCGAATTTTGCGGCATGCATGAGCTAGAGGTGCAGGGCATTGCGGACGGCGATGTGGCGACGGGGGTCAAAGGGTTTGATCCGGTCGGCAACAACCAGCTGGACGCGATCGAAATTGACCGCGCGCAAGCTGATCCGATGTACCGCATGAAGATCAAATTCATCGCCTCGGCTGTGGGTGAAGAAAAGCGTCGCGGCCCGCGCTATACCCCGCTGTCAAAGCGTCAGGATCGCCCGGCATCGATTTTGTGGTTGGTCAAGTTCCACCCGGAATTGTCGGACGGCGCGATTGGCAAACTGGTGGGCACCACCAAACCCACCATTCAGGCGATCCGCGAGCGGACCCACTGGAACATCAACAACATCACGCCGATTGACCCGGTTGCACTTGGCCTTTGCCGGCAGTCAGAGTTGGACACCGCCGTTCAAGCCGCTGCACGCAAGCGCGCGGCAGACGGTGTTGTGATGTCGGATGATGAGCGTCGCAAGCTGGTCTCCACCGAGCAGAGCCTTGGCATGGGAACCGAAGGCAAAATGGCCTCGGGTCTGGAACAGTTCATGCGCGATGATAAAACAAAGCCTGCCGATAAGCCGTCGGATTTCTCGGATGCGGAAAGCTTCTTCAATTTGCCGCAGTCGGATGAAGATGACGACGAAGACGAAGACGACCGCGTACGCCGTTGATCTGGGCCTCTCCTCGGTGCTCGCATCGGGGTATTAGGCAGATGTCGACCAGAACTTTGTCTGGAGTGAACATATAAAACGGGGGGCGCAGCAATATGCGCCCCCCGTTTTGCTGTTAGACCCAAAGCATTTCAGCCAAAGCGTCACCTAGCTATGTCCCGGGCGCAAATGGTCTGGTGACCTAGTCGATTAATGAACCATAAACACCGGCACTTGTGCCATTTCCAGCATATTGCGCGTGGTGCCGCCCAGAATGGATTCGCGCCAGCGTGAATGGCCATAAGCCCCCATCACCACCATATCGGCGTTTGTATCCAAGACATGGCGCGCAAGCACGTCAGAGATGCGGGGCAAGCTGCGCGCCAAGACTGTAACCTCTGCGCGCACGCCGTGGCGCGCCAACATCTGGCACAACATTCCGCCGGGATCAGACCGTTCTTCGCTGTTCTTGGGCGGATCAATCACCGTGACGGTGACCCAATCTGCGGCCTGCAACATCGCAAGCGACGCGCGCACTGCACGCAGCGCCTCATCCTTTTGATTCCATGCAATGACGATCCGTTTGGGCAGACTTGAAGACAGCGGTTTTGTTTCTGGCAAAATGATCACAGACGAGTGACCTTGAAAAAGGGCCGCTTCGACGATCGCTTCGCCCACGGGATTGGACCTGACGCCGTAGGGTTGTTGCAGAATGGTAAGATCGGAATAGCGCGCGCGCGCGCCGACAAGGTCGTTGATGCTCCACTGTTGGGTGACTGCCGTTTCGATTGCATAGCGCATAGGCGTGATTTTGGACACGAGCGCGGCTTCTGCAGTCTTTGCAATCGTACGGGCGTCATTTTCGGCCTGATCGGTTAGGACGGGCATGATCACCGCGCCGCCGCCCAGATAGGAATAGCCGAGCTGGTTCAGATCAACACCGATCGCCAAGACATCCAGGTGCGCATCAAGTTTCTGTGCGTAATTGGCTGCCGAATCGAGGGTGGCCTTGGCTTGGTCTGGGTCAGCCAGAATGGTGAGCAGACTTTTGTAAGACGACATGATGCGCTCTCCGATCAAGGGCTTCGGTGCAGGAATAGGGACAGGCTGTCCCAAAATTCGGGTGTTGGCCTTGATCTTGATCAAGCGCGCACAGGGTTTCGTTTGACTTGGATCAATGCCGCATCCGCGCAAACCCTGCACAAGGGGCTTTAGGATCAGGTCCTTGAGCCCGCCATTTCTTTGGTCGGACCAAAGACCCAAGACTCTGGGACAGGGGGCGAAGGGACGCAAAATGTTGGATTACCTCAAATTGATCGTGCTTGCGGGGATCGCGCTGTTTGCCGCGATCGCCGCCAATTACGCCCATGACCTGGCCTATATGGCAAATGCGGTCGTGGTCATGCTGGCTGCGGCCATCACCTTTGTCTGGCAAATACAGCGCGTGGGCGAGGTGACGCTGCATCCACCGGGCCAGTATATGGACGGGGTGGTGCGTGCCGGAGTGATTGCAACCACATTGTGGGGCGTTGTCGGGTTTCTTGTTGGGGTGGTTATCGCGTTTCAGTTGGCCTTTCCGTCCCTAAACATTGAAATGCAAGGCATCCTGAACTTTGGCCGGTTGCGCCCATTGCACACGTCGGCGGTGATCTTTGCCTTTGGTGGCAATGCGCTGATCATGAGTTCGTTTTACATCGTCCAGCGCACCTGTGCGACGCGGCTTTGGGGCGGCAACCTTGGTTGGTTCGTGTTCTGGGGTTGGCAATTGATGATCGTTCTGGCCGCCACGTCCTATGTTCTGGGCGGCAGTCAAGGCAAAGAATACGCCGAGACGGTTTGGTACATCGACATCTGGATTGCGGTTGTTTGGGTGGCGTTTTTGCTGGTCTTTATGGGCACGCTTTGGAACCGCAAAGAACCGCATATCTATGTGGCCAACTGGTTTTTGCTGTCGATGATCATCACTGTGGCCCTGCTGCACATCGTCAATAACATTGAAATTCCCGTATCGATATTCAGCTCTAAATCCGTTCCGGTGTTTGGCGGGGTGCAGGGTGCGATGGTGCAATGGTGGTACGGGCACAATGCTGTGGGGTTCTTTTTGACCGCTGGATTCTTGGGCATGATGTACTACTTTGTTCCCAAGCAGGCCGAGCGCCCGGTTTACAGCTATAAGCTGTCGATCATCCACTTTTGGGCGCTGATTTTTCTTTATATCTGGGCCGGACCGCACCATCTTCACTATACT
>JAAFIJ010000023.1 GCA_013298675.1 Rhodobacterales bacterium
GCAATCTGGGGTTTTATGAGCGTTTTGGGTTTGCTTCGACCGGGGTGATAGAAGACGGCGAACTGGTCATCTGTGCGGACGTACCAGACCTTTAGGCCCGGAGTTGGTTACCTGCCTTAAAGCTTATATGCAGCAAGCCGTTGATAATAGGGCAAGGCTTGCGTGGCCAAAGCTGCATAATCCCCGCCCAGCGGAGGTATCGGCCCTTCAGCCCCCTCAAACCCGGTAGACCGGTGAACTGCGCCGTACCAGTGTGACGCCCAGATACCATCTGCCGAATGGCCGCCAGCAGGCCAGCGCAACATCTTGCGGGTAAAGGGAATGTCCAATCCCGTACAGAGTTTTTGCAACATCCCCTCTGGATCGGCACGAATATCGTCGCTGTCGATCACCAGTGGCGCCGCGCCAGACCAATTCGCCACTTCGTTAAACAGTTGTTCCTGCTGGATAAATCCGATGTCCTCAAAAGTTGCCCCTTCGCGCTTTTTGGCATAGCTGGCCACAACCCGCGCTGGATGCCGGATCAAAAACACATTCACGCAGGACCGCATCCATCGACGGTCAAAGCCGTCGATCATATGCATCGTCATCTGTTTTTGGTAGAAATAGCGCTGCCCCTGCGGCACGGGTCCCTTGCAAATAGACGCAACGCGATCAGGGTCCGCCTCGTGTTCCGCGATGATTTCCGCGCGCATCGGATGATCAAGCCCCGTGGCATCCAGGTAGGCCGCATAAAACGGCTCGTCCCAAACGGCACAGTCGCCCCGCGCGGCAAAGGAATACATCATCGCGGTCGACAGGTTCCGCGGGCCAGACCACATGGCAATACGGGTTGTCATGCTCCTACCAACTCCTTGTAAAGCCCGCGCAGCCGTTCGGTCATCGGCCCGATCTGCCCATCACCAATCACCCGGCCGTCAATCATTCCGACCGGGGTTTGCGCGCCAAAGGTTCCGGTCAAAAACGCCTCATCTGCCGAATAAGTGTCTACAAGGCTGAAATTGCGTTCAAACACCGGAATGTCATTGGACCGGCACAGATCGATCACCTTTTGCCGGGTAATCCCGTTCATACAATAGTCGCCTGTACTGGTCCAAACCGCGCCTTTGCGCACGATAAAGAAATTGCACGCGTTCGTCGTATTCACGAACCCATGCACATCCAGCATCAACGCCTCATCCGCGCCGGCCTTTTCGGCGGCGATACAGGCCAGAATGCAGTTCAGCTTGGAATGACTGTTCAGCTTGGGGTCTTGGGTCATCGGCAGACCGCGCAGATGCGGCACGGTCGCCAGACGGATCGGGCGCGGCAATTTTTGGCGCGAGTGTTCCATGATAATCACCATGGTCGGACCCTGCTGCGACAATCTGGGGTGCTGAAACGGACGTGTTTTTACCCCGCGCGTCACCATCAGCCGAGCATGGGCATCGGTGACCATTCCGTTGGCCTTTTGTGTCTCTAACACGGCGTTAGAGACTTGGTCGGGCGTCAGCCCAATGGTCAGATCAATCGCCTTTGCTGCCTCAAACAACCGATCAACGTGCTCTTGCAAAAACGTCCATTTGCCGTTGTACAGCCGCACGCCTTCCCAAACACCATCGCCCAACATGAACCCGGAATCGTAGACCGAAACCGTCGCCTGCGCCTTAGGTACAATCTTGCCGTTCACGTAAATCAGGATCTCTTCGTTGCGGGCATCTTCTTCGGCTTGATGGGTAGAAACCTCGGGCGGCATGACAAACTCCAAATTTTCGCAAAGGCTATGCAACTCAGCCGCCCATTCCAAGCCATAATCACGCGCCCGTGACATCGCGATTGCGTGATTTGCAATCTGAACACGTGAGGTCAAGGTTTTGCGAAAGAGAACGGAGTTTCCCATGTTGCGCATCGCCCTTGCTTTCTGCCTGCTGATCCCTGCCACGGCCTACGCCAAGACCGAAAAGGCCATCCTTGCCGGGGGGTGTTTTTGGTGTGTCGAATCCGATCTGGAAAGCGTTAAGGGCGTCAAGTCCGTGGTGTCAGGTTATACTGGGGGTGCCTCGCAAAACCCGACCTATGAAGATCACGAAGGCCATACAGAGGCGGTTGAAGTCACCTTTGACAACTCGGTAATCAGCTATCAGACGCTGCTGGAAAAGTTTGTGCGCTCAATTGACGTGACCGACGCAGGGGGCCAGTTCTGTGATCGGGGCAATGCCTATAAGTCGGCGATTTATCCGCTGAATGCCGATCAAAAAGCCGCAGCGAAAACCGTCATCGCCGAGGCAGAGGCATTGCTGGGCGCAAACATCGTGACGCCGGTGATTTCAGCGTCAACGTTCTGGGTCGCAGAGGAGTACCATCAAGATTACTACAAGGGCACGAATTTTGTGCTGACCCGCGCTGGCCCCAAAAAGCAATCGAACGCCTACAAGTTTTACCGCCAAAGCTGTGGTCGCGATGCGAGAGTCAAAGAAGTATGGGGCGCAAACGCCTTTTCACACTAGGCATCTCTGTCTCAATCAGCCAGCTTTTGAAACCATGGGCGATCTTTGACAAAGGCCTGAAAACGTTCTGGAAACGCCTCACGCAAGACAGCAAGTCCGGCGCGAATCGTTTCAAGATCATTGGTCTTTCGCGCGCACCAGATCACCTGAACAAGGGTGCCCCAACGTGATGGGTCAGCACGGTAGGCACAGTAGAGTGAGGCCAGTTGTTCGGTATACTGACCCAGCTTTTCATAGGCTTCGGCCCGCGCGAGGCTAAGGTCAAGGTTGCCCACCTCTAGCCCATGGTGCTTTTCAAACAACTCTGCCGCCCGCCTGAAGGCACCAACCGCCACCATCTGCCGCCCAAGCCGCGCTACATCCTCTGCTCGGTTCAGTTGGGGTGTTTTCCCAAGCGCCATCACGATAAACGACATCACCTGCGCAAGGCCCGACTGCGACAAGCGAACGGGAACGATGCCGTCGTTTGAAAAATGCGGATCAACTTCAGGGTTCACGGTGTTGTAATCGGCAAAGAAGGAAATGTATCGACAGCCGCTGACATGGGCGCAGCGCCAAAAATCACCCCAGCGAAAGGTCGCGGTCTGCAAGGTGCCAAGCTCTACGATATAGGCCTCGGGATTGGCAAACAGCATGTTGGCAAACCCGGCACCATGATAGGACACCATCATTTCCGCATTGGCCAAAAGCGCGATTTGCTCCAACGGCGACAATCGTTCAAAAGCCACTGAAACAAACCCGAACAGGCCCAACATCTCTAGGATTTCGTCCTCGCCGTCCATTTTGCGCAGACGGCTTTTACCTTCATCTCGACCCACCCAGAACCGTTTCGGCAAATAGCCAAAGTCTTTGCCCGCAATCGCGGCAAGCGCCCGCGCCCGCAGTTTTTTCAACGAGGCGTCAAAACTGTTCATCGACAAAACCGACTGCGCGCTGCGCGTGGCCACCCGGCCCTGCCAATACTGATCCGACGGCGCATGGTCATCAAGATTGCCCACCACACTTTCCGGAAGCTGGAAATAGGCGTTGGCAAAATTGAACGGGCTGATCACTGCGTCGTGGTGCCACGGCGCACGTTCAAATCGAATGCGGTGGACCAATTCGGGAAAGAGTTGTTCCACGAAATCCATCACAAAGCTGCGCGTTTTGTCAGATTGATTGGGATAGTGGAAATAGATCGGCCCTTGCACCCCAGAGTCCGCGACCAAGCACAGTTGGCCAAGCGATTCCGTAAGGAAGTGATAGTAGTTAAAGGTATTGCGGCATTCTATGGCAAAACCCAGGCCCTGCGGCAACGCGCCCGTCATCAGCGACAGCACTGCATTTTCCGGATCCGCAGCGCTTTGCGCAAAAAACGCCCGCAAGACCTGTTCGGGGTCACGGCCAGCGCCCTGATTCTTCCAGCAATAGCGGTTCAACAACCGAATGCCAGAGGCCCCGCTCAGGATGAATTTGCCCGACGCGACGACATGCGATTTGCGAAACCATGCGTCCCGCAACAAGACAGGAACGGTGTTGATCTCTATCGCTTTGTCAAAGGTTTTGTGCCGCTCGGTTATGGTCAGGAACCCTTCGATCCGGTGACCAATCGAAGCATGGGCGCTTGCCGCAAAACCCTTGATCACCGCCGGATCATGGGCGCGCCAGATAAACTCCGGCTCCTTCAGAAAGGAAAGCCCCGGATCCCTCGCTGGGTTCAGGAACAGATCGTTCGGGTTTTGCGTAAAGTCGATTTGATTGTACAAAGTTTAACCCAGACGATCACTTCCATTGGTTGCTACGCTCTGTTCTATCATAGCCGCCAATTGTTGCTACTGTCTCGTTGCAATCCCCAGACAATTCGCTTTTCGCCGCCCCTTGGGTTTTGTAGGGTCACCCGTGCCAAATCGGCCAAAGGGAGTGCGGTGGTGACGCCAGAAGACAGCAACACGACGCCAATGATGACGCAGTATTTGGACATCAAATCCCGCCATCAAGACGCGTTGCTTTTCTATCGGATGGGCGATTTCTATGAAATGTTTTTCGATGATGCTGTGGCCGCATCAGAGGCGCTGGATATCGCGCTGACCAGTCGGGGCTTTCACCAAGGCAGGCCAATTTCCATGTGTGGCGTCCCGCATCACGCTGCCGAAGGTTACCTTAATACCCTGATCAGAAAAGGTTTTCGTGTTGCCATTGCCGAGCAGATGGAAGATCCGGCAGAGGCAAAAAAGCGCGGCTATAAATCGGTCGTGCGCCGCGATGTGACCCGCCTTGTCACCCCCGGCACCCTAACCGAAGACTCTTTGCTAGAGGCACGCCGCCATAACTATCTGGCCGCGGTTTGCGACGTGCGCGGTGAGGCGGCGCTGGCTTGGACCGATATTTCAACGGGAGAACTGGGCGTGATGCCCTGCGCGCTGGTCAACATCGCACCAGAACTGGCCCGCCTTGCCCCGTCAGAGGTTTTGGTATCAGAGGCGCGGTCGGATGCCCTTCAGGCCAGCCTGAACGATGTAAAAGGGGCCGTCACCCCGCTGTCGCGCGCCAGCTTTGACTCTGCTTCGGCAGAAAAGCGGCTGTGCGATTTGTTTCAGGTTGGCACGCTAGAGGCTTTTGGCAGCTTTGGGCGCGCCGAGGTTGCGGCACTGGGTGCGATTATTGATTATCTTGACCTGACCCAACGCGGAAAACTGCCCCTGCTGCGCCCCCCGGTGCGCGAACATATCGCGGGCAGCATGCAGATTGATGCGGTGACGCGTCGCAGTCTTGAGATCACGTCGTCCATGTCGGGTGGCCGCGCCGGATCGCTGTTAGAGGCGATTGATCGCACCAGCACCTCAGGCGGCGCGCGTCTTTTAGAGCGCAGGTTGTCTAGCCCGTCGCGCACCCTGAACATCATCCATGAACGACTTTCGTCCGTCGGGTTTCTAGTGACGCAAAGTCGGCTGCGCGAAACGCTGCGCCTAAGCTTGCGTCAAATCCCCGACATAGACCGGGCCTTGTCGCGGCTGGCGCTTGGGCGTGGCGGCCCGCGTGATTTGGGTGCCATTCAGACCGGACTGCGCCATGCCCGCGACAGTGCGGCCCTGCTGACCGATGCGCCAGCGCTGCTGACGGCTGCGTCACATGCCCTGATGGGGCATGATGCGCTGGTAGATCACCTTGGCCGCGCGTTGATCGACACCCCGCCCCTGCTTGCCCGCGATGGCGGCTATATTGCGCCGGGGTATGACCTGGAACTGGATGAAACCCGGCGCCTGCGGGACGAAGGCCGCAGCGTGATCGCCCAAATGCAGGCCGATTACGTGGCCCTGACAGAGGTGCAAAGCCTGAAGATCAAGCACAACAATGTCTTGGGCTATTTCATCGAAACCACGACCACGCATGCCGACAAACTGTTCGCGGCCCCATTGTCAGAAACATTTATCCACCGCCAAACGACGGCAAATCAAGTGCGGTTCACCACTGTCGCGTTAAGTGAGATTGAGACAAAAATACTCAACGCCTCTAACCACGCACTTGAAATTGAAAAGCAGCATTTTGAGGCGCTGCGCCAAGAGGTAATGGCCCATGCAGGCCCGATCGGTGCCGCGGCGCGGGCGCTGGCAGAAATTGACGTGTCGGCATCCTTCGCGGATATCGCGGTGTCAGAGGATTGGTGCGAACCGACCGTCGATCAAAGCCATGACTTCGTGATCACCGGCGGCCGTCACCCGGTCGTTGAGCGCGCAATGCGGCGCGGCGGGTCTGATCGGTTTGTCGCCAATGATTGTGCGCTTGCGACCAATGGGACGCCTGCGATTTGGCTGCTGACCGGCCCCAACATGGCGGGTAAGTCGACGTTTCTGCGCCAAAACGCGCTGATCGCGCTTTTGGCACAGACCGGCAGCTTTGTGCCCGCCACTTCGGCACGGATAGGTCTTGTCAGCCAATTGTTCAGCCGCGTCGGCGCGTCTGATGATCTGGCCCGTGGTCGGTCAACCTTTATGGTGGAAATGGTTGAAACGGCGGCCATCCTGAACCAGGCCGATGATCGTGCGCTGGTCATTCTGGACGAAATCGGTCGCGGCACTGCCACCTATGACGGGTTGTCGATTGCCTGGGCCACGATGGAACATTTGCACGACGTCAACCGTTGCCGCGCGCTGTTTGCAACCCATTACCATGAGATGACCGCCCTTTCGGCCAAACTGTCGGGCGTCGAAAACGCAACCGTGGCCGTCAAGGAATGGGAAGGCGACGTCATCTTTCTGCATGAGGTCAAAAAGGGTGCCGCAGACCGCAGCTATGGGGTGCAGGTCGCCCGTCTTGCCGGATTGCCAAGTTCAGTGATTGATCGTGCAAAACTGGTGCTAGAGGCGCTGGAATCTGGTGAACGTGAAGGGTCGGGTCGCCAAAAGGCCCTGATCGACGATCTGCCGCTGTTCCGCGCCGCGCCGCCCCAACCCGTCAGGCCCGCAGCCAAAGAATCCTCGGTAGAGGCGCACCTGAAAACCCTGCAACCCGATGAGATGACCCCGAAAGAAGCGTTGCAAGCGCTGTATGCGCTGCGCGATTTGCTGTGACCCGTCTGCATTGAAAAAGGGCGGCAGAATGTGCCGCCCTTGATCCAAAATCTGTGAACCAATCAACCGCCAGACGACACGCCAACCTGCGCGGGGCGCAACAGGCGGTCATGCAAGAAGAACCCTTCCGACATCACCTGAATGATTTGGCCGGCTTTGGTACCTGCAACAGGCGCCTCAAACATCGCCTGATGTGCCTGCGGATCAAAGGTGTCGCCAATCGCTGGCGCAATGGCCGACACGCCGTGCTTGCTCATCACCGTGGTCAGTTCGCGCAAGGTCAATTCCACGCCCTCAATCAGCGCGGCGGCTTGCGTGCGGGTATCGTCCGATGCGGCATCCAAGGCACGGCGCAGGTTGTCGTAAACCGGCAACAGATCGCGCGCCAGCTTGGTGCCGCCGTACTGCTCTGCTTCACGACGATCACGCTCTGCCCGCTTGCGCGAGTTTTCCGCATCCGCCAAGGCGCGCATGAAGCGGTCGCGCATGTCGTCTCTTTCGGCGCGAAGCGTCTCAAACTCGTCTAAACCGACGAAATCCTCAATCTCTTCGATGTCAACGCTTTCTGGAGCTGCGTTTTCCTGAGCCATCTTTTCTTCCTCGTCTTTCCGTGTTCGGCAATCGTTTAACCGCGTTCGGTTAACAGCTTGCTTACCAATTGGGCCGTGTAATCCACAATCGGCACAATGCGTCCGTAGTTGAGCCGAGTCGGCCCAATCACCCCTACTGCGCCGATGATCTTTCGGTCAGCGTTCATATAGGGAGAGACGACCAGAGAGGAACCCGAAAGTGAGAAAAGTTTGTTCTCAGAGCCAATAAAAATGCGAACACCTTCACCGGATTCGGTCAATTCCAGAAAATCCGCGATATCTCGCTTGCGTTCAAGATCATCAAACAGGCTGCGGATGCGGTCGACGTCCAGTGCGTCGGTCGTCTCGTCGATCAGGTTCGCGCGGCCCCGCACGATCAACCGCTCGCTTTGCTCGCCTTCATTTTCCCAAACCGCGACGCCCTTTTCCACCAAGGCCTGTGCCAGTACGTCAATCTCTTGCCGCCGGCGCGCAATGTCTTGCACAAAGGTGCGGCGCAACTCTGACAGGGTCCGTCCCTCGGCAAGCGAGTTCAGAAAATTTGCAGCCTCACGCAACGATGACGGCGTCTGACCGGGCGGTGGCACAAAGATGCGGTTTTCCACGTGACCATCGGCAAACACCAACACAACCAACGCCCGCTCTGCCGACAGGCTGACAAATTCGATATGCTTGATCGCAGTTTCTTGTTTGGGCGCCAAAACCACACTGGCCCCGTGGGTGATCCCCGACAAGGTCGCGCCAACCTTATCCAGCAGCGTCGCCACGTCTGGGTCAGGGCTTGAAAACGCGTTGTCGATCAGAGCACGGTCAGCGCTGGCAATATCGCCCACCTCTAGCAGACCATCGACAAACATCCGCAACCCTTGTTGCGTCGGAATGCGCCCGGCCGATATATGCGCGCTGCCCAGCAGGCCCATAAACTCCAGATCCTGCATTACATTGCGGATCGTTGCCGCAGACAGCTTTTCGGTCATGCTGCGGGTCAACGTTCGCGACCCAATCGGATCGCCCGACGCCAAATAGCTTTCGACAACGCGCCGAAATACCTCGCGCGAGCGTTCATTCATTTCAGACAGGATATGCGTCGCTTCAGCCATCTTGACTGCCTATCACCAATGCTCCCCTTTGGGGAGAGACTGCGTTTGCGTCAATCGGGCTTGCGCCCACCCCTCTTGATTGCCTAATTGTGCGCAAACAAACAAAAGGATCAACCCATGCGCCCTTCCGGCAGAACATTAGACCAGCTCCGCTCTGTTTCCATCGAAATCGGGGTGATGAAGCATGCCGAAGGCTCTTGCCTGATCAAGATGGGCGAAACCCATGTTCTTTGTACCGCCACGATAGAAGATAAGGCCCCTCAGTTTCTAAAGAACACCGGGTTGGGTTGGGTCACTGCAGAATACGGCATGCTGCCACGCGCCACCAACAGCCGTACCCGGCGTGAGGCGGCTGCGGGTAAACAATCTGGAAGAACACAGGAAATTCAACGGCTTATTGGCAGATCTCTGCGCGCAGGGGTTGACCGTTCCGCCCTAGGGGAACGTCAGATCGTTGTCGATTGCGATGTTATTCAGGCAGATGGCGGTACGCGCTGTGCCTCTATCACCGGCGGTTGGGTTGCGTTGCGTTTGGCGGTGAACAAACTGCTAAAGACTGGCCAGATCGTCAGCGATCCGATCATTGACCATGTTGCCGCTGTCTCTTGCGGCATTTATGCCGGGCAAGAGGTCTTGGATCTGGACTATGATGAAGACAGCACCGCGGGCACCGACGGAAACTTTGTGATGACCGGGCGCAAGAAATTGATCGAGATACAAATGTCGGCTGAGGGCGCGACCTTTTCGCGCGCTCAAATGTTGGGCCTGCTAGACTTGGCGGAATTGGGTGCCGACCACTTGGTCGCAGCGCAATTGGCCGCCCTCGCGCAAGCATGACGCGCAAGTTCGCCGCCCCCCAGCTGGTCGTCGCCACCCATAACCGTGGCAAGCTAGAGGAAATCTCGGCGCTGTTGGCACCTTTTGCTGTCAGCGTCGTCTCTGCAGGCGATCTGGGTCTGCCCGAACCCGTCGAGACAGAGACAACCTTTGTCGGCAATGCGCGGATTAAGGCACATGCGGCAGCCTCGGCAACCGGGCTGCCCGCGCTTTCAGACGATTCCGGCATCACCGTGGATGCGCTGGGCGGCGCACCGGGCGTCTACACTGCGGATTGGGCGGAAACGCCAACGGGCCGCGATTTCGTGATGGCAATGACACGAACCTGGTCAGAGCTAGAGGCATTGAACGCCCCCTCTCCCCGGCTTGCACAGTTCCGCTGTACCTTAGTGCTGGCTTGGCCCGATGGCCATGATGAGGTATTCGAAGGCTGCGTTGAGGGAGAGGTCGTTTGGCCTATGCGCGGAGATATGGGTCATGGCTATGACCCAATTTTCGTGCCTAAAGGCCATTTAGTGACGTTTGGCGAGATGGACCGCTGGGAAAAGAACCAGATGAGCCACCGCGCAGACGCCTTTAACAAACTTGTCGCGGGGTGTTTTGAATGAAGCGCATATCCACCGGTTCCCCTTTTGAGGCGACGATGGGCTATAGCCGCGCCATCGTCAAAGGTGGTTGGTGCTTTGTCTCTGGTGTCACCGGATATGACTACGTCAGCATGAAAATGGCCGACGGCGCGGCCAAACAGGCCCATCAGTGTTTCAAGACCATCGCCTCGGTCCTGACCGAAGCTGGGTTTGAAATGTCCGACATCGTGCGCGTCCAATACACAGTCACCGATGCGTCCTTGGTCGACGCGATCATCCCCGTCCTTGGCGAGGCCCTCGGTGACATTCGCCCAGCGGCGACAATGGTGATCGCAGGGCTGATCCGACCCGAAATGCTGATCGAAATCGAAGTGACGGCATTCAAAGGATAGATGATGGAGGATTGGACGCACGGCGGGTTTGGTCTGTATCTGCACTGGCCGTTCTGCGAATCCAAATGCCCCTACTGCGACTTTAACAGTCACGTCGCGACCAGCATTGATCAAACACGGTGGCAAAGGGCCTATCTCTCTGAAATCGAACGATTTGGCCGCGAAACACAGGGCCGCGTCTTGCAAACCGTGTTCTTTGGCGGCGGCACACCGTCGCTGATGAACCCGGAACTGGTTGACGCCATACTAACGAAAATCCGTCAAACTTGGCCGATGAACAACGACCCCGAAATCACGCTAGAGGCGAACCCGCGGTCCATCGAGGCGGGCCGTTTTCGCGCATTCCGTGACGCCGGAGTGAACCGCGTCTCGATGGGAATGCAGGCGCTGAACGACGAGGATCTACGCAAGCTTGGCCGAACCCACAGCGCGGCCGAGGCGATGGCCGCTTTTGACGTGGCGAAAACCATCTTTGATCGCGTCAGTTTCGATTTGATCTATGCCCGCCAAGATCAATCCTTGGCCGATTGGCGCGCAGAACTGCAACGCGCTCTTGGATTGGCCGTTGACCACCTGTCGCTTTATCAGTTGACCATCGAAGACGGCACAGCCTTTGGCGATAGGTTTGCGCGCGGCGGTCTGAAAGGCCTTCCGACCGAGGATTTGTCCGCCGACATGTATGATCTCACTCAAGAGCTGTGCGAGGCCGCAGGCATGCCCGCCTATGAGGTGTCAAACCACGCCAAACCGGGAGCCGAGTCGCGGCACAATCAGATTTATTGGCGTGGCGGCGACTATATTGGCATTGGCCCCGGCGCACATGGGCGGATCACCAAGGCCGGAATACGCTTTGCGACAGAGGCCCCAAAGGCCCCAGGGAAGTGGCTGCAAGAGGTTGAAACTGGCAACACCGGCAGCTTCCACTCAGAGGCGCTTACCCCCGCTGAACACGCGGACGAATTTCTTCTGATGTCCATAAGACTGTCCGAAGGCCTTGATTTGGGCCGATTAGAGACGATTTCCGGTGAACACTTACCCCGTGAGCGCATCGACGCCCTGGCAGATCTGGGGATGTTGGAACAGGTCGGCAACCGGCTGATCGTCAGCAAAAAGGGCCGCCCCCTCCTCAATGCGATAATTCGCAGCTTGGCGGGGGCCGGCCCTTAGGGCGGAAATTAGTGAACGGGCCGTTGCCGTGCCGACAGCGCCCCGCACAGCCAATCAAGATCATCCAGACTTGCGTAATCAATGGTCAGCGCACCGCCGCCGCTACTGGCGTTATGCGAAATGACAACTTTCATGCTCAAACCCGCCGACAAATCATTCTCTAACGCCTTGGTATCAGCGTCTTTTTCGGCACCAGCCCGCTTTGATTTAGCACCCTCAGACTGCGGGGCATCCAGCTTGCGTACCAACTCTTCGGTTTGACGCACACTTAGGTCTTTGGCGATGACCTGTTTGGCCAAGCCCGACGGATCGCGCGTCGTGATCAGTGCCCGCGCATGGCCGGCGCTAAGTTGGCTTGTCCGAACAAGGTCCAACACATCCTCTGGCAAATTCAGCAGCCGCAAAAGGTTCGCAATATGGCTGCGACTGCGCGACAGCGCTTCGGCAATTTTCTCTTGCGTGTGACCGAAACGGTCCATCAGCTGCCGATATCCAAGCGCCTCTTCGACCGCGTTCAGATCCGCGCGCTGGATGTTTTCGATGATCGCGACTTCAAGAACCTCTGTATCGTCAAAATCCCTGACAATTGCTGGAATTTCATGCAGTTGCGCGATTTGTGCCGCGCGCCAGCGGCGCTCTCCCGCGACAATTTCATAGGTCCCATCCGCAATTGGCCGCAAGATAAGCGGCTGAATAACCCCCTTTTGACGAATAGAATCGGCCAGCGTTGCCAACGCGGCCTCATCAAAGGTTCTGCGCGGCTGATTTGGATTTGGGCGTATCTTTTCAATGGCATACATGGCGCCGCCCTGCCGGGACCGCACTTGATCCCCTTGTACTGGCGAGTCCACATTGATATCCGCCATCAAGGCGGAAAGTCCGCGCCCCAGCCCGCGCCGTTCAGGTTTTTTGTCCAATGCCCTACCCCCTTATTCCACACCAACAATTGGATGACGTCTTAGTATTTCTTGCGACAAGGCCCAATACGCCTCTGCACCCTTAGAGCTTGGGTCATAATCCAACACCGATTGCGCAAAAGAAGGTGCCTCGCTCAACCGCACATTTCTGGGAATGACGGTCTTGAAAACCAAATCGCCCAACGTCTTACGCGCATCAGCCTCTACCTGTTGAGACAACCTGTTGCGTGCGTCATGCATCGTCAACACAACACCTTCGATCCGAAGTGCCGCATTTGCCGATTGCCGCACTTCGCGGATTGTCAGCATTAGCTGCGACAGCCCCTCTAGCGCAAAGAATTCGGTCTGCAAAGGCACCAGAACTGAATTGCTGGCGACCAAAGCATTGACGGTCAAAAGGCTAAGTGACGGCGGGCAGTCGATCAGCACAAAATCAAAGTGAAGGTCCTGCATGGCAGGTTGGCGCAGCGCATCGTGAAGCAAGAAACTGCGCTTTTCATGCGCCACCATCTCAATATCCGCCGAAGCGAGATCAGCATTTGCTGGGCAAATGTACAGATTCTCTGTCCTTGTCGGCTTTATGATCTGCTCCACCGGGTCGTGCTCAATCAACAAGTCATAGGTCGTTTTGTTGCGATCAGATGGATCGATCCCCAACCCAGTAGAGGCGTTGCCCTGAGGGTCCAGATCGACGAGCAAAACCTTTGCACCCGACCTAACCAAACCAGCAGCCAAGTTGATGGTCGTGGTGGTTTTACCCACCCCGCCCTTTTGGTTCGCCACAGAGATGATTTGCGGCATGGCGCCCCGTGATTTGCTATACATGACGGAAGCCTTCCATTTTAAGAATCACTGCGCTGGGATCAACTTTGCTGGCCACAACCTCTACTTCAAAGGCCCAGCTCTTTTTGGCCTCATCCAGCTCAGCTTGAAAGGTAGCGCCCTTTTGAAAGAGCGCAACGCCTTCTGGAATAAGCATTTTATGCGCGAATCCGCAAAGCTGATCCAAGGGCGCCAAGGCCCGCGCGGTCAAAACGTTTGCTCCAAGCGGTGCAATTGCTTCGATGCGCTCACTGATCACGTCAACTTTCAGGTCCAGCTGCCGAGCTGCCTGCGAAAGAAAAACAGACTTTCTGCGGTCCACCTCTACCAAAGTAACCCTCAGTTCTGGATCTGACTCAAGCCGAAGAATCGCCACTACCAATCCCGGAAATCCGCCGCCTGAACCCATGTCAACCCAGGATCCGCCCGCGACAGCCGCCTGTTGGTAAACTTGACAGGAATCCAAGATATGCCTGCTCCACAGGTCTGCCAGGCTGGATTTGGAGACGAGATTTATCGCCGGGTTCCACTTTTTGACCAGCTCAGCGAAATCTTGCAGCCGCTGAAATGTTTCACGTGAAACATTCAGCCAATCTGGTTGCTCTTGCTTCATTCTGCCGCGGCCTTCCGTCTGCCCTTACGAATATGCGCCAACAGCAGCGTTAGGGCCGCTGGCGTCATACCTTCGATCTTAGCAGCTTGGGCCAAATTTGCAGGTCGAAGCCGTTCCAGCTTCAACACCAGCTCGTTCGACAGGCTCGGCAACCGCTGATAAACGAAATCAGCCGGGATCTCCGCTTCCTCCTCGCGACGAAGCGCCTCTGCTTCGGCGGTTTGGCGGTGTAAATACTGCGCATAAAGCGCGTCGCAGGCGATTTGCTCGCGAATGGCCAACGGATAGCCGGCAAATTCAGGCTCTAACTCCAACGCCTTTTCCGGGGTTACCTCCGGAAAGGATAGAAGCTGAAGCACCGATCGCTTTGCGCCGTCTTGACTTACCGTGACACCAAGATCGCGCAGCCGCGCGCTAGACACCAAACTGAGCGACAGAAGGGTTTTGCCTGACTCGATGGCTGCAAGCTTTTGCTCAAACGCAATCTTACGCAGCTCGCCAACGCAACCGGCTTTGACCCCTACCGGCGTCAGTCTTTGGTCGGCGTTGTCTGCACGCAAGGCCAACCTGAATTCGGCGCGCGATGTGAACATACGGTAAGGTTCGGTCACGCCGCGTGACGTCAGGTCGTCAATCATCACGCCAATATAGCTATCAGCCCGCCCAAACCGCAGCGGATCGCGCCCGGACGCCGCGGCGGACGCGTTCAAGCCAGCCACCATACCCTGCGCAGCTGCCTCTTCGTATCCTGTCGTACCGTTGATCTGTCCGGCAAAGTAAAGCCCCGCCAACCCTTTGACCTGCAACGTTAAATCGAGTCCTCGTGGATCAAAGTAATCATATTCAATCGCGTATCCCGGTTGCAGGATCGATACCTTTTCCAAGCCAACAATCGAGCGAACATAGGCCTCTTGCACCTCGGCAGGTAGCGACGTCGAAATTCCGTTCGGATAAATTGTGTCATCGTCCAATCCTTCTGGCTCAAGAAAGATTTGATGCGACTCTTTGTCGGCAAAGCGTACGACCTTGTCTTCGATCGACGGGCAATAGCGCGGGCCAACACCTTCAATGTGGCCACCGTACATCGCAGATCTGTGCAGGTTATCGCGGACAATTTGATGGGTGCGCTCGTTCGTGTGCGTGATTCCACAGGAGATTTGCCGCACAAACGGCTTGGTGCTTAGGAACGACAGCATCGTCGCTGTGTCATCGGCAGGTTGGCTCTCAAGAACGCTCCAATTGATCGTCTTGCCATCCAGTCGAGGTGGCGTTCCAGTTTTAAGGCGCCCTCGAGATAGATCAAGATCACCCAACTGCCGCGCCAGAAGCACTGAGGAATCATCACCGACCCGCCCGCCCGAGTGGCGCTGATCGCCAATATGGATGATTCCGTTCAGAAATGTTCCTGCCGTCAGGATTACGGCCTTGGCGGTGATGGTAGACCCATCGGCCAGAGTAACCCCTTCGACCCGGTCGCTCGTCAGCAATAGACCCGCAACCTCTGCCTGTAGAACTTCTAGGTTTTCTTGCGCACCCAACAGGTCTTGGATGGCCAAACGGTACAGCTTTCGGTCTGCCTGCGTCCGCGGCCCCTGCACTGCCGGGCCCTTGCGCCGGTTCAAAAGGCGAAATTGAATGCCGCCACGGTCAGCAGCCTTACCCATGATTCCGTCCATCGCGTCAATCTCACGCACCAGATGGCCCTTTCCAAGGCCGCCGATTGCCGGATTACACGACATCGTCCCGACAGCTGCACTTTTCAAGGTGATCAGCGCCGTCTTAGAACCACTGCGCGCCGAAGCAGCGGCCGCCTCTGCGCCCGCATGTCCGCCGCCGATAACAATGACGTCAAAATGTTTCACGTGAAACACTCCTATTTTCCAATGCAAAAACTCGCAAAAATCTCATCCAGCAGGTTCTCAGTATCCACTTTACCAACCAGAAGATCCAACTTTTGAGTCGCAGATCGAAGGTCAGCTGCAACAAGTTCCGGCAAAACCAAGCCATTGCGGCAACGGACAAGCGCGGAGTCCAGATAATCAAGCGCGCTCTTCATTGCGTTACTCTGCCTTTCGCGAATCAGCAATCCTGCTGGTGCTGCTTTTCGCTCTATCCGTGACAGAAGTTCGCCCAACAACCATTCAATCCCGAATCCGGTCTTACCAGAAACGGACCCTGGCACGTCGGTCAAATCACCCTTGCCCAAGGCCCGAATATCATCAGGTTGCGGCGCAACTGCAAAGGTTTCACCTGCTTCCTGTAACAAGAACAGCCGGATATCGGCCTGCTTTGCCCGCTCAATCGCACGAGAAATGCCGATCTTTTCGATCTGGTCAGCACCTTCACGCAACCCTGCGGTATCCAAAAGCGTTACCGCATAGCCGCCAATGTCCATTCGCACTTCGATGACATCGCGGGTTGTTCCGGCAATTTCAGAGGTAATCGCCGCATCTCTGCCGGCAAGCGCGTTCAGCAACGTTGACTTGCCGACGTTCGGCGCG
>JAAFIJ010000230.1 GCA_013298675.1 Rhodobacterales bacterium
CCGGGTTTGAGCGGCTCCACGGGGTGGATTTCCGCAAGGGATGCTATGTGGGTCAAGAAGTCACCGCCCGCATGAAGCACAAAACCGAATTGCGCAAAGGACTGGTGCAGGTGCGAATTTCTGGCTCTGCACCCGTTGGCACGCCGATTTTGTCGCAGGGAAAGCCCGCAGGTACCCTGTTCACCCAGTCACAATGCAAGGCTATTGCCTATCTGCGCTTTGACAGGACCATGGATTTGGTCGCAGGTGACGCCCAGATCACAGTGCCGCAAACGGACGAAGCATAAAAAAACCGCCCCTGACGGAGCGGTTTTTTGAAGGATCGCGGCCCTTAGGCGCGTTCGGAATATTCCATCAGTTCGGTGTGCACGATGATGTCTTCGTCATTGCCGATAAACGGCGGGATCATGATGCGCACGCCGTTGTCCAGAATCGCTGGTTTAAAGCTGTTTGCGGCCGTTTGACCCTTTTGAACGGGTTCCGTATCAACCACTTTGCAACGGACTTTTTGCGGAATAGACACGTTCAGCGGCTCTTCGCCAAAATAGTTGACAGTGGCGATCATGCCATCTTGCAGAAACGGACGTCGATCGCCCAAAAGCTCTGCGTCAATTTCAACTTGTTCATAGGTTTCGGTATCCATGAACACCAAACGACCATCGGTTTCATACAAAAACTGCTGGTCTTTGTTTTCCAAAGTGACCTGTTCCACCTTGTCTTCCGAACGAAAACGCTCGTTCAACTTACGGCCATCGCGCAGATTTTTCAACTCAACCTGAGCGAAAGCCCCGCCTTTGCCCGGTTTGACGTGATTGACCTTAACGGCTGCCCAAAGACCGCCATCATGTTCTAATACCACACCTGGGCGTATCTCGTTTCCGTTAATCTTAGACATTATGGCAAAACCTTGTCAGAAAGCTTGAAGAATTTGTAAGGGCTTCTATATATGGGCAGTGTCTTGCAAGCAAGACGACTACATACTGTGTCTGCATTTGACGAGATATGCGCCTATTGCATAGCAGTCATTCCAAACGCGAAGACCCGAATCACAAAGATTTTGTTACAAGCACAGATCTGCGAATGTTAAAAGTAAGAATAGGACGACCAAATGCTCGACACAATTGACAGCACCGCTTTCAACTTTGAGCAAGGCCAGCGCGCACGCAAACTTTTTGCCGCAGTCGTACTGGCAGCTTTGGATGATGCAATCGCTGACGACAAAAAGTACGGGAACGGTCCAGATCAGATCGCACGTTGGGCACGGTCGCGTGACGGCCGTGAAGTTTTGTCTTGCTCGGGCATTGACCCGAATGAGCGCGTGGTCAAAGGTCTGATGGAATTCGTGTCCAAAGGCATTCGCACCTCTGTTGCGCTGTCGCGTGAAGAGAGCGAGCGTCGCCATGCAAGCGAGCTTGAGCACGCCGAAGCCGCTTAATCACAAGTCAACCTGAATGCAAAAAGCGCACTTAGCCCGTGCGCTTTTTGCATTTTTGGCACTGCCATTTCATCAAACCAGACTGGCATCTTTAGAGTCGCGCCGCGTCAAAGCAATCGTACGCGCTACTCTTCAAACTCTCTGGTCGCGAGCAGGCGCAACAGTTCAACCCGGACCAACTTGCGCATACTGCGCGTCATGCGCTCTCCAAGTTTTCCTTGCAGCTCTTCGCGGATCAGGTCGCGCACTAGCTCTCGCAAGATGTCTTCGTCAAACCGCAACTCACCCGCATCAGACGCTGCCTGAAGGTGTGGCTCTGGCGGCGCATCTTCAACAAACTCAGGGCTCGCTGCACGGTGGATACGGTTCGGCCGCTCTTGCATGGCCAGGGCAGCGATCACACTTGCCTCTGCCGCGTCTGCCCAAGCTGTGCTGCGCGCGGACACAAAAGCCACCTCTTTGATTTCAAGACTGTCTTCGAGATCACCCATGTCTTCTGAAGCGTCATCCTCAAACTCTGACTGCGCCCAACCAGGAATTTGTTCATCAGCGCGTTCAGGGGCAAACAGCTTAGACTCGTCTTCATATTGATGATGAGGAAGAATTTCTTCGGGCTCGACAACATCCGTAACGTCCGGCGTCTTGGACGAGGATCCTGCGCCTGCCAGAAAGGCATCTTCTTCGAATGCGTCACTGGCCGAGAAATCTTCCCAGCGACCTGCCTCGGCATGGACGCCCGCATCAGCCAGGACAGCATCGCCCTCTTCGTTTTCCCATTCGTCTGAAAAAGCAGGCACTTGCGCCCCCAAACGGGTGACCATGGCATCTTTCCCAAACTCTTCTTGTTCTACACTTTCACGCGTAGGTTCGACATGCTCTGCGAGCCATCCATTGTCGTTTTGCCGGACATTCTGCACAACCCGAAACGCCGGCGTCAACAGCAGTTTATCCTCGACGCGCGCGACAACCGGTGCGGCAGGAACCGCTGGTGCCGGCGGCGCACTGCGTCCCATGGGGCGAATATCGTCAGACACAAGTCTGCGAATAGAGGAAAGCACATCCTCGATTTCAGAAGAGGTCAGCGGCTCCGACATTCATACGCCCCGTATTCTTTTGGCAACGCCACTCAGAGCATTGTTCTACATGTATATGCGACGGAAGCTCTGTCATCAAAACAAAAACGGCAACAATCTGCGGCAAATTCAAGGATTAGTTGGCGATTTTTTCCAAAATGCGGTCCAATGCCTTGCCTTGGGTGGACGTGGACGGTGCGTTTTTCACCGCGTCATAATAGGCTTCCGGGTCATAAGTTGGGATGCCAAGGTTCAGATGGTCAACCGTCAGCAACCCCATGGCCGACAACAATTGATATGCACCGACATAGCGACCGGCCTCAGACTGTAGTTTGCTGGCGCGCGCGTTCAGCAATTCCTGTTCGGCATTCAGCACATCCAGCGTTGTGCGCGCGCCCAAAGTTGCCTCTTCGCGAACCCCATCAAAGCCCTTTTGGGCGGCCTCAACCTGTTGCGCGCCTGCATGGATGGATGACTGCGCGACCATCAGATTGGCCCAAGCCGCCCCGACCGATTGCGACACGCCAACCACAGCCAGATGCACGCCCGAATCTGCCGCCTCTTTGTTGGCCAAAGCTTGGCGGTAAAGGGCCGATGTTTCGCCGCCGGAATACAACGTTTGGTTGGCGGAAATGCCGACCCCAAGATTGGTCAGTCCTGCGAGATCGTTCGAAAGCGACACCTGCCCCGTCACAGTAGGACCATAACCGGCCTTGGCCATGCCGACTTGCAACGCCCCAAGTTTTGCCTGGTGTTGGGCCTGGATCACGCTTGGATGGGTCTTGACCGCAATGTTGCGCGCCTCGTCTTCGGTTTTCGGCAGCTTTGGCAGTTTTGGCAGACCCGCAAGGTGCTGCGGGTAGCTGCCCGTCGTCGCCTTAAAGCTTTCTCGCGCAATTTCCAGCGACCCTTGGGCTGCGGCAAGTCCCGACTGCGATGCAGCAAGCCGCGCCTCTGCAAGCGACACGTCGGTCAAGGTGACTTCGCCCACTTCAAACCGATCTTGGGCAGCTCGCAATTCTTGGGCAATCAAACGCACGTTCGATTCTCGCAGCGCCACAATCTCGGCCTGAAGCCGCACATCGACATAGGCCGAAACGGCATTCAGCAGCACGTTCTGCTCTACATTGATCAAAGCGGCGCGGGTCGCGAGGACCGACTCTTTGGCCAGCTCTACACCCATCTTCACCCGGCCACCCGAGTAGATCACGATGTTGCTGGTCAAGCCGATTGACCCATCAAGAGATTCGTAATTGGGGGATGGCAGTGAAAAAGACGCGGTGTTGTTGTTGTAACGCCGCCAGCTGCCCTGCATTGCAAAATTGACAACTGGACGCAACTTTGACATGGCGACGGCCACATTCTCATCCGCGGCCCGCAAAAGCGCCTGATTTTGATCCAGCAAGTTTGAGGTTTTATAGGCAGAGATCAACGCATCTGCGAGAGTTTCGGCCCATGACGCCGGCGCAAAAAACATCCCACCTACCACAGCTACAGTTGCCAAAAGCTTTTGCATCGAAACCTCACGTTGTGCGCGCGCGCGCTTTTTGACTGTGCCACCAGTTGACTGCGCCACCGGGCTGCGCCGTCAGTAAGATTATACTGACCTGCAAACCTGAATGGATTTACAAAGCAAAGGCTCGCTCTGCCGCAAAGCCCGGCAGTATTGGTGCCGTAGCATTAAAGGCAAAGCGCCAAGACACCTTGCCTTGAGACTTAAGACCAATTTTAACAATTCCAAGGGCGCCTTGCATCATGACAACGCCAAGCCGCCCGCCCTCGGCAAGTTGTGCGATCAGTTCAGGGGCAACATGTTCCGCACCGCCTTCGACCAAAATCACGTCGTAGGGGCCAGACGCTGCGTGACCCATCGCCAAGGTGCCCTGATGCACGCTGACATTGGTAAGTCCTGCGCCAGCAAGATTGTGGCGCGCCGCGTCTGCCAGTTCCGCAACGCTCTCGAGAGCAACCACGGTCGCTGCCAGTTGCGCCAGAACCGCGCTGGAATACCCAAGACCGCACCCAATATCGAGGACGGTTTCCCCCGGCTGAATCGACAGCGCGTCCAATAGCTTGGCAAAACTGCGCGGCGCTAGCATGGTTCGCCCATGACCTACATCCAGATTATCACCAACATATGCCGCTTCTTTTTTGGTGTCGGGCACATAATTTTCACGCTCAATCAACAGC
>JAAFIJ010000231.1 GCA_013298675.1 Rhodobacterales bacterium
ACCGCGAGGTTGGACGAGACCGTAGATTTCCCAACGCCACCTTTGCCAGAACCCACTGCGATGATGCGCTCAATTCCCGCGATGCGCGCGGGTCCCCCTTGATGCGGTGCAGGATGCTGCCCAATCTTTAGGCTGGGTGCGGCGGGTTTGGCCGCAGGGCCATGCGCCGTGATCACGATTTGCACCATCGCAGCCCCTGCCGCCCGCAAGGCAGCCTCTGCGGCCACTTGCACCGGACCCAGCGCGCGCGCCTGATCTGCTGACGCTGCCTCAATCACAAAGCGGACGGTTGCGTCATCAACAGCCAAAGCACGGACCAGATCACGCGACACCAAATCACCACCGTCGCCCAGTTTAATTGACGCTAGGACACTTATCGCTGTTTCACGTGTGATTGCCATTTCAGCACTTTCCAATTTGTTTGCCATAGAGTTGTGCACCCTGTCCCAAAGGACAAGCCCCTTTGACCAAACGCTCAAAAATTTAGCGAAGCTTATGTTTAACATGACATTTTTGTGGCGCCAAGCCATGCATTTGCTGCATGGCAGCATTGACGAGACCCCCCATTGTGCAATCGCAGCATTTACCTCATGTTACCCCTAACAGCGAAACGAAACCTACACTTCGTAGACCGCATCGCTGATTAAAGAATACTAGTGAGGCTTAAAATGGCATATGTGAACACCACCCGCTCGACCAGCAACGGCATCTTCGATCGCTTTGTTGCCATGACCAATTCTGTGACTGTCTGGGTACAGCGTCGCCGGGTTTATGAGCAAACGGTTTCCGAGCTTAATCATCTTACCGACCGTGAGCTTACGGATCTGGGCATCTCGCGCCTGTCGATCCAGGAAATCGCCCGCGTGGCAGCTTTCGGCAAATAACCTGCGTTTCGACCCTTTCTCCTCCCCGGGGTCGGTAATGCACGCGCTGCGACGCGCTCCTCCTCCCTGCGTCGCAGCCCTTTTATAGCTTTCGATCGGCCCCTCCTCCTCCCGGCCGCTCGGATTGGCAGCAACCGCCTCCTCCCAGTCGCGTTGCTGCCCAAACCCTTCGCCGACCGTCCTACCTCCTCCCAGGACGTTTGGTGACCCGGCGGTGGCCGCCTCCTCCCAGTCGCGCCACCGCCCCCTACCCTTCGCCGACCGTCCCACCTCCTCCCGGGGCGCTTGGTGACCCGGCGGTGGCCGCTTCCTCCCAGTCGCGCCACCGCCCTTTTTCCCAAGTCTCCCCTTGCGCTGCTACATGCTGGTGCCAATAGTCGGCCCAACTTATGGAGCCGCACCGATGCCCTTTTCGATGTTTTCTGCCGCTCTTGTCGCGGCGCTGGTCGGCTTTGGCTCGACCATTGCGCTTGTTCTGTCTGCGGCATCAGCGCTTGGCGCAACCTCTGAACAGACTGCAAGTTGGTTCTTGGCCGTGTGCTTGGCCACCGGGATTGGATCAGCATTCTTGAGTTTCCGCACGAAAATCCCTTGCGTCTTGGCGTGGTCGACACCCGGCGCGGCACTGATCGCGGCAACGCATGGCATTTCGCTGCCCGAGGGCGTTGGCGCGTTTATCTTGGCGGGGCTGTTGATTGCTTTGACGGGTGCTTTGCGCCCGCTAAGCCGCGCGATTGGCTTGATCCCTGACGGTATTGCCGCTGCCATGTTGGCGGGCGTGCTATTTCCGCTGTGTGTGAAACTGTCTGGTCTGGCGCATGACACGCCAAAAATTGTGTTACCGATGCTTGCGGTTTTTGTCCTCGTGCGGTTGAAAAACCCATCCGTTGCGGTGTTGTGTGCTTTGGCGACAGGGGTTGGTGTTGCGATGTTCACCCAAGCGGGCCCTGAACTAAAGCTACATCTGGCTGTTCCAAAGTTGGTCTTCCTTTGGCCGGAACTGCGAATGGATGTGCTTTTGGGATTGGGGATACCGCTTTATCTTGTGACGATGGCCTCGCAAAACCTGCCCGGTTTTGCGACGATTCGCGCGGCGGGATACACCCCTCCTGTGCGCGCAGCCTTGGGCCTTACGGGGGGTTTGTCGACGGTTGCGGCATTATTTGGGGCCCATACCGTCAACATGGCGGCCATTACGGCGGCGATTTGTTTGGCGGATGATACCCACCCGGACCCGAAACAGCGATGGAAAGTGGGCGTGGTCTACGGCGTCATTTGGGCGGCACTTGGTCTTTTGGGGCTGACCATTTTGCAGTTTTTGGCAGCAATGCCCCCGGCCATGCTGCTCGCCCTTGTGGCAATTGCCCTGCTTGGTCCCCTGACCGGTGCACTATCCGGGGCGTTCAGCACCCCAAAAACCCGATTTGCCGCAACTGCAACCTTTGTCGTTGCCGCATCCGGCGTCGCATTTTTCGGAATTGGCGCAGCCTTCTGGGGTTTGTTAGCGGGCCTGATGGTCTATTTCCTTGAAACCGCGTGGCAGAAATACGCCTAAAACGGCAGATCATGCGCCTGATGCGCGGGGACCACCCAACGGGCGACGATCTTCTTCAGTCCCGCCTGATCAAATTCGACGTCCAATTTGTCGCCTTCAACGGCCACGATCTCACCATAACCGAATTTCTGGTGGAAAACCCGCTCTCCGGGGCCGTAACCAGACACAGCAACCGCATCGATCACGATATTGCGCGCCTCACGCGGCTGCGACACGGGGCGGCGTGCAGCGTTGTCCTGCATCCGCTTCCATCCCGGAGAATTGTAGACGTCGGCTTTGGCCACGCGGTCCTCAAGGCCACTTCCAAAGCCTACATTCACCGCAGCGCCGTAGCCACCGCCAAACAGGCCCGGCGCGGTTAGCACCTCGACATGGCTTTCGGGTAACTCGTCAATGAACCGCGAGGGCATCTGGCTTTGCCATTGACCATGAATTTGCCGGTTTGACGCAAAGGAAATCGTGCACAGCCGTTCGGCGCGGGTAATGCCGACATATGCAAGACGGCGCTCTTCCTCGAGCCCTTTTGTACCAGACTCGTCCATGCTGCGTTGACTTGGGAACAGACCATCCTCCCAGCCGGGCAAGAAAACGACGGGAAATTCTAAACCCTTGGCTGCGTGAAGCGTCATGATTGACACCATTTCGCTGACGGTATCGGACTCTTTTTCCATATAGAGGCTGATATGTTCCAAAAAGCCTTGCAGGCTGTCGTGTTCATCCAGCGCCTTGACCAGTTCTTTCAGGTTTTCCAACCGCCCCGGCGCCTCTGGCGTTTTCTCATTTTGCCACATCGCGGTATAGCCGGACTCGTCGAGGATCATTTCGGCCAGTTCGCGGTGGCTTTGGCCCGGTTGAAGCAGTAATTTGTGCCATCGATCAATCCCGTCGACAAAGGCGCGCAATTGACCCGCACCTTTGCCGCCAATCGCTCCACGCGCCAGCAATCCCCGCGACCCGTCTAATAGCGGCAGGCCAAGATCACGTGCTTCGCGGTGAATATCGGCTTGTGCTTTGTCTCCCAACCCACGCTTGGGCAGGTTGACGACGCGTTCAAATGCCAGATCGTCCTCGGGTGACACCACAAGGCGGAAATAGGCGATGGCATCGCGGATCTCTTGGCGTTCATAAAACCGAGGGCCGCCAATCACCCGGTAAGGCAGGCCCACGGACATGAAACGGTCTTCAAAGTTGCGCATCTGGTGGCTGGCGCGCACCAAAATCGCCACATCGTTCAGTGACACCGGATCAATACCGCGCCGCCCGCGCTGCGCTGCCTCTATCTCTTCACCGATCCAACGCGCCTCATCTTTGGCATCCCAGTGACCGATCAAGCGCACTTTTTCGCCCGCCTCACCCGCCGTCCAAAGGGTTTTCCCCAGACGCCCGGTGTTGGCCGCAATAATCCCCGAAGCCGCTGCAAGAATATGCGCAGTAGAGCGATAGTTTTGTTCTAGCCGCACCACATGTGCGCCAGGAAAGTCTTTTTCGAACCGCAAAATGTTGCCAACCTCGGCGCCGCGCCAGCCATAGATCGACTGATCGTCATCGCCGACGCAGCAGATATTACGGTGCGATTGGGCCAAAAGGCGCAGCCATAGATACTGGGCGACGTTGGTATCTTGGTATTCGTCGACCAGAATATAGCGAAACCAGCGCTGATACTGTTCTAGCACATCGGCGTGCTTTTGGAAAATCACCACGCAATGCAGCAAAAGATCGCCGAAGTCGACAGCATTCAAGGTCAACAGGCGTTGTTGGTATTGCTCATACAGTTCGGTGCCACGGTTATTGTAGACAGAGGCCTCAGATGTTGGGACCCGATCGGGCGTCAGGGCGCGGTTTTTCCACGATTCTATTATCGAGGCTAACATGCGCGGGGGCCAACGCTTTTCATCTATATTCGCCGCAGCGATCAGTTGCTTGAGCAAGCGCAATTGGTCGTCACTATCCAGAATAGTGAAGTTGGACTTAAGATGCACCTCTTCCGAACTATCTGTGACGCCTTCAAGCTGACCTATATCCGCTAATACCTCGTTTGGATGCGGCTTAAGATCACTCCTAACCTTGGAAGACGGTCTACCGACAATCAATTCGGCATGACGGCGCAGGATTTTGACAGACAAAGAGTGAAAAGTGCCCATCCACCTCAGCTCAGGTATATCAAAAGGCGTGTTCCTAAGACGCACCTTCATTTCGTTCGCTGCTTTATTTGTAAAAGTCACGGCAAGAATTTCATCAGG
>JAAFIJ010000232.1 GCA_013298675.1 Rhodobacterales bacterium
GGTCCCAAGCAAAAGTGCCCATACACCAACCGCCATTGCGCCCGGATGCACCAAAACCTGCGAATTCCTTTTCAATAACCAGCACATTCAGCGCTGGATTTGCCTTTTTCAGATAATACGCCGTCCATAGCCCGGTAAAACCCGCGCCAATAATCGCGACATCCGCCGTCGTATCTGATGCCAGCGCGGGCCGTCGGTGACGCGGCAATCCGATATCGGCATACCAGAACGAGACATCTCCGACATGATTGGGCTGCATGATCTGCCTTTTTGGTTGGGCGTGAGTTGCGCGCAAGCTAGACGTGGCGATAGGCTGGATGCAACAGCTTTGGTAGGTAAAGATGATCAATCGGCGGCAAGCAATTGCGTTTTCAACCGGGCTTTTGGCAATGCACGCTGGGGCTGCCACCAATGCCAAGCGTGTATTGATCATTGGCGCAGGCATGGCGGGGTTGGCGGCAGCTCGCACTTTGGTGAATGCTGGCGCCGAAGTAACAGTGCTGGAAGCGCGAGACCGGATTGGCGGGCGAATCTGGACCTCTCACCTTTGGCCCGATTTGCCGATGGATCTGGGGGCCAGCTGGATTCACGGGATTGATGGCAATCCGATCAGTGATCTCGCCGATGCGGCGCGAGCAAGCCGCGTTGAGACCAGCTATGATCAGTCAGCCTCTTACGGCTTTGATGTTGATCTGCGGGCAGCCGAGGCGCTGTTCAATTCTGCTCGGAAGGCCGCAAATGGGCGCGATACTGATCAGTCGCTGCAAGAGACGGTGCAGGCTAGTCCCGGCTGGACCAATGCCGATGCCGAACGCCGCCGGGCGATCCGCCATTATGTGAACTCTACCATCGAACAAGAATATGGTGGCGACTGGGGCGCGATCTCGACACAGTACTTTGATGACAGCGACGAATTTAACGGCGTCGATGAAATTTTTCCAAACGGTTATGGCCAGATCCCCGACCATCTGGCACAGGGTCTGGACATTCGGCTTGGCGCTCGGGTGACAAAGGTTGATCCTGGACCAAGCGTCACCCTGGATGACGGCACGGTTTTGACGGCTGACCATGTTGTTGTGACGCTACCTTTGGGGGTGCTGAAATCGGGCGATGTGGCGTTCGGGCGACCTTTGAACAAGGCTCGGCTGCGCAGTCTGACCTTGCTGCAAATGGGGCTCTTGAACAAATGCTGGCTGCGGTTTGAAACCGCGTTCTGGCCTGACGACGTCGATTGGCTGGAATGGGTCGGCCCGGTTGATGGAGAATGGAGCGAATGGTTGAGCCTGCAACGGGTGTTGGGTTTGCCGGTTTTGCTGGGCTTCAACGCAGGCGCGCAGGCGTCGGCGTTGGAAAATCTGGACGATGCTGCAACAGTGGCAAGCGCCATGGGCGCGCTGCGCAGTATGTTTGGTACGGATGTACCGCAACCGATTGGCGCGCAGATTACCCGTTGGGGGCGCGATACGCTGGTCTACGGCTCTTACTCTTTCAACGCTGTAGGAGTTCGCCCCGAGACGCGACAGAATCTGGCGGGGCTAGACTGGGAAGGTCAGCTGGTCTTTGCCGGCGAAGCTTGCCATGAAAGTTTTTTCGGCACGGTTCATGGCGCGTATCTGTCGGGGATAACTGCCGCCAGAAAGCTGCGCTAGGTTTCTGCGCCAAGCCAACGCCGAAACGAAGTCAGCGGCGCGCGCGGGGCAAGATCCTTTGGCCAAACCAGAAAATAGCTGCCCAGCGATTTGACCGGCCCGCCAAAGACCGGAACCAGCCGGTTTTCGGCCAACTCCCGCTCGATTAGGAAAGAGGGCAACAGCGCAAGCCCAAGCCCGTGAACCGCCCCCATGGTCATGGTGGAAAACTGGTCGAACAACATCGCGGGCGGGCGCGGACCAGAGTGGCCATGATGGGTCAACCAGCGCGCCCAGTCGCCTGTACGGCTTTCCAACTGCAACAAGGGATATGAGAGAATGTCATTAGCCTCACCAAGCGGCGCTTTCAGAAGACCGGGGGATGCGACCGCAAGCAGGTCTTCTTCCATCAACGGCAAGTAGTCGACCCCCGGCCAGTCTTGGCGGCCATAATGAATGGCCGCATCAAAGTTGGTGGTTGCAAAGTCGAAGGGCCTTAGCCGGGTCGACAGATTCACGGTAACCTCGGCATGTTGGGCGGCAAAGCGGGCAAGGCGCGGGGCCAGCCAATGCATGCCAAAGGCGGGCAGAATCGCCAGATTAAGCGCCCCTCCGTTTGGGTTGGCGCGCAGAGTCAGGCCGGCGCGATCAAGCGACTGCAGGGCACGGCGGACTTCATGGCAATAATCCTGTGCGGCGGGTGTCAGGCGCAAACGATGTTTGTCGCGTGCAAGCAGCGTCAAGCCGAACTGTTGCTCGAGGACCTGCAATTGCCGCGACACTGCCCCTTGGGTCAGGTTCAGCTCAGTCGCCGCAGCCGAGGCAGAACCCAACCGATCCACCGCCTCAAGCGCAAGCAGTGACGGCATCGAAGGCAAGTAGCGGCGTGAAAACATATATGAGTTTTCCTCATCAAATGGTGCAATATCCTCGTTAGGCTTTATTAAGGTTTCATGCAATAAATACCTGACCCGATTGAAGGAGCCGCACAATGTCCGACAAACCCAAATTGAAAGCCAAAGATGCCCCCGATCTGGGGAAATTTGACTGGGAAGACCCTTTTCGCCTGAACGATCAGTTGACCGAAGAAGAGCGGATGCTGCGAGATGCCGCGCGCGCCTATGCGCAGGAAAAGCTGCAACCTCGTGTCATTGCGGCCTATCGGGATGAGTCGACGGATCCGGCAATTTTCCGGGAAATGGGCGAAATGGGCTTGCTTGGCACCACAATTCCCGAAGAATACGGCGGCCTCGGCGCGTCCTATGTCGCCTACGGTCTGATTGCCCGCGAGGTAGAGCGGGTGGATTCGGGCTATCGCAGCATGATGTCGGTGCAATCCAGCCTTGTGATGTATCCCATCTATGCCTACGGAACCGAGGCGCAGCGGCAAAAGTATCTGCCGAAATTGGCCAGTGGCGCTTGGATCGGCTGCTTTGGCTTGACCGAACCTGATGCGGGGTCTGACCCTTCGGGCATGAAAACCCGGGCGACGAAAACCGCCAACGGCTATGTCTTGAACGGCGCGAAAATGTGGATTTCCAACGCCCCGATTGCGGATGTTTTCGTGGTCTGGGCCAAATCAGATGCTCACGGCGGCAAAATCAAAGGCTTTGTGCTGGATAAAGGCACAAAGGGGCTAAGTGCACCGAAAATCGGTGGCAAGCTTAGCCTGCGCGCCAGTGTGACTGGTGAAATCGTGTTGAAGGATGTCGAAGTCGGCGAAGACGCGCTTCTTCCCTATGTCGAAGGCCTAAAGGGACCGTTCGGCTGCCTGAACAGGGCGCGCTACGGCATTTCCTGGGGCGTTCTGGGCGCGGCAGAGTTTTGCATGACCGCTGCACGTCAGTACGGGCTGGACCGCAAACAGTTCAACAAGCCATTGGCGCAAACGCAGCTTTATCAGCTAAAGCTGGCCAACATGATGACCGAAATCTCGTTGGGAATGCAGGCGTCTTTGCGGGTTGGTCGTCTGATGGACGACGCAAATGCCGCCCCCGAAATGATCTCTATCATCAAGCGGAACAACTGCGGCAAGGCGCTTGATGCGGCCCGCATGGCGCGCGATATGCATGGCGGCAACGGCATTCAAGAAGATTACCAAATCATGCGTCACATGGTGAACCTTGAAACCGTCAACACATATGAGGGTACCCATGACGTGCATGCGCTGATTTTGGGACGCGCGATCACGGGGCTTCAAGCGTTTTTCTAAAAGGCGCCGCATAGGGCGACACACATCCCAAACAAAAGGCCCGCATCAGATGCGGGCCTTTTCATTAGTGTTTTTCTTCCAAAGCTGAGGCGCGTCGCCCTTCTGCCTCTCTGGCTTCTTCGATCCGGGTTTTGCGGCGTCGGTTCAGTTCGTACCAGACAGCAGCCCCCAACGTGAACAAGATCAGCAGCAAAGCTAAGGCGTTGATCGTTGGCGTAATGCCAGACCGCACCTTTGAGAACACATAGACGGTCAAGGTATCGGCCCCGCCGCGCGTGAACAGGGTGACGTTAAAGTTTTCGATCGACTGAAAGAACGAAATCGCGGCCCCCGCCCCAATGGCCGGATAAAGATGCGGCAGCAAGATACGCCGCATCACCTGCGCATGTGTTGCGCCCAGATCAAGGGCCGCTTCTTCCAACCCCTGATCGAAACTTTGCAACCGCGCCAGCACCAACAGCATCACAAACGATGCGATATAACTGACTTGTCCCAAAACCGACAAATGCAAACCCGAGCCAACCGAGAAGTAGTTCCAAAACAACAAGGTAGAGATCCCGATCACCACGCCGGGAATTAGAATTGGCGCAACCATCAGACCGTATAGAATAGAGCGCGCCCGTCCCCCGATCGAATTGATCAAGATTGCGGCCGCTGTCCCGATGGGCACTGCAATTGCTACCACGGCCAAAGCCACGAAAAACGTATTGCGCACGGCGACCCAGATGCGTTTATCGTTCCACAGTTCGACGAACCATTGGTCGGTAAACCCCTTCCACGGAAGGATCGTCGGCAGTTTGCTTGCGTTAAATGCCGCCCCCCCCAT
>JAAFIJ010000233.1 GCA_013298675.1 Rhodobacterales bacterium
TGGGCACCCTTTATCGCGCCGCCGGTGTCTTGGGCGATCATCAGGCTGCGAATCGGATCCTTGCCGTCTTTTTCAATCCAAACTGGCGCACCAAGCGGCGTATAGGCCGGGTCTACTGCGACAGAGCGAAGCGTTGTGATCGACCGCCCCAATGCACCGATCGGCCCGTCTTTGGGGCCAAGCGACGTAATTTTACGGAAAAACACATAGGATGGGTTGGTGTTCAACAAATCCTGCCCGGCCGTGCCCGTTTGGCGCACCCATGATTTGATGGCCTGCGCCGACACCTCGTCTTGCGAATGAGTGCCGCGTCGGATCATTTCCTGACCCACGGATTGATAGCCGTAACCGTTACGCCCGGCATAGCCCACGCGAATGACGCTGCCATCGGTCAGGTTTATGCGGCCAGACCCTTGGATTTGCAGAAAAAATGCCTCAGTCGGATCATCCAGCCATGCAATTTCCAAGCCACGGCCACGCAGCGCGCCGGCCTCTATTTGTGCTCGGCTCAGATAGACCTCGCCATCGCGCAGCTCTGGCGGGCGGGCATAGATGGGATAGGCAAAGTGCGGGGTGCGCACGTTTGACCCGTTCAGCTCTGGCTCATAATAGCCGGTGAACAGGGCGGGCGGTTCGCCAAACAGGACCGGTTTGAAAAACATTTCAAAGAACGCCTTGGCCGAGGCATCGCTTTTCGTGGCGGTCGCGGCCACTTTACAAATCGGTATCCAATCGGGCTCTGTCAGCTTGTCACAGGTGACCAGAAAACTGTTCAGCGCCGCCAAATGGCCGTCCGCCTGCCACCCATCCAGAGTCTCAAATTCCAAGACTTGCGCAGTGACAGGCAGAGGGGCCATCAGACACACCAGACATAAAGTAAGCCGCGAGAGCATCAGTCCCCGGTCGCAACAAGTTGCCAGTTGGGATCGTCAACGCCCATACGGCGCGCAAAAGTCCAGACGTCACGCTGACGCTTTATCTCTGTGGCAGAGCCTTCGACGATCTCGCCGGATTTGTTGCGCACAACATGGGTCAACTCACCCAAGAAGCGCACAGTGATTTCGGCGGTCCGCGTCTCACGGTCATAGTCTGCCTCGGTCAGGGTCAGTTCGCGCAGGCCGACAAAGTTTGCCTCGACAACCAGACCTTCGCGCTGCCGGTTGGCAATCGCTTCGCCAAAGCTTTCTTCGATTTCATCCGACAGAAATGGACGAATGCGGTCCAGTTCGCCACGTTCAAACGACATCAGGATCATTTCGTAGGCGCCGCGTGCGCCCTTCAGGAACTCTTCGACGTTGAAACTGCGTTCCGCCAGTTTCATCGCGCCCAACGCCTTGGCTGCGCTTGATCCTTCGGTCGCATGATCGATGATATCGCGGTCAGGGCCGCCTTCAATCACCTCAAAATTCGTCCGTGGCTTTGCGGCCGTCACTTCGCGGGGGGTGACAGGCTTTTCAAACCCATCGCGCGTGCCAAGCACAGAGCGCAGCTTTAGGACCAGGAAAATCGCGATGCCGGCCAGAACCAGCAACTGGAGCAGAGAGGAATTCATTTTGGCCTCAAGTCAGCTCGGGGGTTTGAGAAACGAGCAGTTAGCCCTTATGTAGGCACTAGGGGCACGCAAGTCTAGATTGGTGACCAAAACGGAGTCGCAACATGTGGGTTTTAGCGCCACTTCTTTTACTGCCGATCATCGAAATCGGGTTATTCGTGACCTTAGGGGCATGGCTGGGCCTTTGGCTGACGCTGGCGATTGTGGTGCTGACCGGGTTTTTCGGGGCCTATCTGATCAGATCGCAAGGTGTGAACGCGCTTGGACAGTTGCAAAGCGCACGGACCAACCTGCAAAATCCGCTGTCACCGATTGCCAACGGGTTGATGAGTGTGGTCGCGGGTGTCCTGTTAATGCTGCCGGGGTTTTTTACCGATACGCTGGGTCTGGTTTTGCTGATTCCACCCGTCCGGCGCGCGATTATCTCGGGGGTATCGTCCAGAATGATGATCCGTCCCACAAACCGAGGGTTTGCCGAGGATGCGACACATTGGACAGATCCGATGCATCCACGGGGCAAAGCCACAGGTGATATCATCGACGGTGATTATTATGAGGTCCAGCCGGCCAGCCGCGCTGTGCCCGGAGCAGCTGGAACGACGAAGCATTGAGCGTGACGGCCTGACCTGCTAAGACGCTGCCAACCAAAGGTCGAGGAGCGTTTTATGGCTGAAGAAAATAGCGGCGCGCCGCAGGTTCGTATGTCGGTGTTGGCACAGTTTGTGCGCGACCTGTCGTTCGAAAACATGGTGGCGCAAAAGGGTATTACCAGCAGCGATGTCCAGCCCGACATTCAAGTTGCGGTCAGTCTGGATGTGCGCAAGCGCCCGGTTGAAAACCATTATGACCTGATCACCAAGTTCAAGGTCACGTCAAAGAACAAAACCAACGACGAAACCCTGTTCTTGCTAGAGCTGGATTACGCAGGCGTATTTCAGGTTGAAGGCGTGCCAGAAGATCAGTTGCACCCCTTCTTGCTGATCGAATGCCCGCGCATGTTGTTCCCCTTTGTGCGCCGGATCATTTCGGACGTGACGCGCGATGGCGGGTTCCCACCCTTGAACATCGACACAGTCGATTTCCTTGCGCTTTACCGTCAGGAACTTGCGCGTCGCGCGCAGGCTCAGGCCGTTCCTAACTGAAAACTTAAGCTAGAATGCAAAAAGCCGGCCCCAACGGGGCCGGCTTTATTTGTTACTGCGACTCCAGTTTATTCGTCTGGCAGCTGACGAACAGCGCCGGTTGAGGCTGAGGTTGCGAACAAGGCATAGGCGCGCAATGCTTGGGAAATCTTGCGCGGGCGGTGCTTGGCAGGCTTCCAGCCTTTTTCGTCTTGAGCAGCGCGACGGCTGGCCAATTCGGCATCCGATACGGCAAGATGGATGGTGCGGTTCGGAATGTTGATTTCAATCCGGTCGCCTTCATTGACCAAACCAATCAACCCACCTGCCGCCGCCTCGGGTGAGACGTGACCGATGGACAGGCCCGAGGTCCCGCCAGAAAAACGCCCGTCGGTCAACAGCGCGCAGGCTTTACCCAGCCCTTTGGATTTCAGATAGGAGGTCGGGTACAACATTTCCTGCATCCCCGGTCCGCCCTTTGGCCCCTCATACCGGATCACCAGAACGTCGCCTTCCTTGATCCAGTTTGACAAAATCGCCTCAACCGCGGCGTTTTGCGATTCAAAGACGCGCGCCGGGCCCGCAAAGACCAGAATGCTGTCGTCTACGCCCGCTGTTTTCACGATACAGCCTTCGGGCGCGATGTTGCCCGACAGCACCGCCAAACCGCCATCCTTGGAAAACGGAGTTTTGGCCGAACGGATAACCCCTTTTTCGCGGTCAAGATCCAACTCTGTCCAACGGCTGGACTGGCTAAAGGCGGATTGGGTTTTAACGCCACCGGGGGCCGCGAGGAACAGATGGCGCGCAGCTTCGGAGTTCGTGCGGCTGATGTCCCACTGATCAATCGCCGCGCCCAGGCTGGGGGCGTGAACGGTTGGGCAGTCGCGGTGCAACAAGCCCGCCGCATCCAACTGACCCAGAATGGCCATGATGCCGCCCGCGCGGTGCACGTCTTCCATATGGACGTCTTGCTTGGCGGGGGCGACTTTGCACAGAACTGGCACGCGGCGGCTAAGACGGTCGATATCGTCCATCTTGAAGTCAATGCCGCCTTCGTGGGCGGCGGCCAGCACGTGCAGAACCGTGTTGGTGGAACCGCCCATCGCGATGTCCAGCGTCATCGCGTTTTCAAACGCCTGTTTGCTTGCAACCGTGCGCGGCAGCACCGAGGTGTCGTTTTGTTCATAATAGCGCTTGGTGATGTCAACGATTGTACGGCCCGCCTGCAGGAAAAGCTCTTTGCGATCCGAATGGGTCGCAAGGGTCGATCCATTGCCCGGCAAAGACAGGCCCAGCGCCTCTGTCAGGCAGTTCATCGAATTGGCGGTGAACATGCCCGAGCAAGACCCGCAGGTCGGACAAGCTTCTTGTTCGATCTTTTCAAGGTTTTCGTCCGACACGTTGTCGTCTGCGGCCGCAACCATGGCGTCGACAAGGTCCATTGCGATGGTTTTGCCGTCGATGACGACCTTGCCAGCCTCCATCGGGCCGCCGGACACAAACACCACAGGGATGTTCAGGCGCATCGCGGCGTTCAACATTCCGGGGGTGATTTTGTCGCAGTTCGAAATGCACACCATCGCATCGGCGCAATGGGCGTTGACCATGTATTCCACCGAATCCGCGATCAGATCGCGCGACGGCAGCGAATAAAGCATCCCGTCATGGCCCATCGCAATGCCATCATCGACGGCGATGGTGTTGAACTCTTTGGCGACACCGCCCGCGCGCTCTACTTCCCGCGCGACCAGTTGACCAAGGTCTTTCAGGTGAACGTGGCCCGGCACAAATTGGGTGAAAGAGTTCACGATGGCGATGATCGGTTTGCCAAAGTCGCCGTCCTTCATGCCGGTGGCACGCCAAAGGCCGCGCGCGCCTGCATTGTTGCGACCGTGAGTGGTGGTTCTGGAACGATAGGCGGGCATAGTCAGCATCCTTTAGGCAGCGCGC
>JAAFIJ010000234.1 GCA_013298675.1 Rhodobacterales bacterium
GGAAGGGCAATCTGATGGATAAGACCCAAAACAACAAAGCATGGTTCTTGGTCCTGCCCGTGCTGCTTCTTGTGGCATTTTCTGCCGTTATCCCTTTGATGACAGTGGTGAATTATTCGGTGCAAGACACCTTTGGCAACAATGAATTCTTTTGGGAAGGCGTCGGTTGGTTCGAGGAAATGATCCGCTCTGACCGCCTGCACGAAGCCCTGTGGCGGCAGCTGACATTCTCGGCAATCATTCTGGCGATTGAAGTGCCCTTGGGGATTTTCGTAGCGCTGAACATGCCGAAAAAGGGCTTTTGGGCCTCGTTCTGTCTGGTGCTGATGTCACTGCCGTTGCTGGTGCCGTTCAACGTGGTTGGCACAATCTGGCAGATCTTTTGCCGCGTCGATATCGGCCTGCTGGGTCATAGCCTTGCAGCCCTTGGCATTGATTACAACTATACAAACGACACGATTGACGCTTGGGCTACGGTGATTGTGATGGATGTTTGGCATTGGACGTCACTGGTGGCGCTTCTGTCTTATGCAGGCCTGCAATCCATTCCTGACGCCTATTACCAAGCCGCTAAAATCGACCAGGCCGGGCGGCTATCGGTGTTTCGCTATATTGAGCTGCCAAAGATGCAAGGGGTGTTGCTGATCGCCATTCTGCTGCGGTTTATGGACAGTTTCATGATTTATACCGAACCCTTTGTGGTCACCGGCGGCGGCCCCGGCAATGCCACTACTTTCTTGTCGATCGACTTGGTGAAGATGGCGATTGGCCAGTTCGACCTAGGGCCAGCGGCCGCATTCTCGATCATGTACTTCCTTGTTATTCTGTTGATTTCATGGGTGTTTTACACCGTCATGACCAACCTCGACAAAAGGGATGGCCTGTAAATGCGCATCAAATCCTCTGCCATCGTGATGGGGCTGTACCTCGCGTTTCTGCTGGTGCCTATCTATTGGCTGCTGTCGATGAGCCTGAAAACCAACACCGAAATTCTATCAACCTTTTCGATGTGGCCCCAAGACTTAACCTTTGCCAACTATACCACCATTTTGACCGATCCGGCGTGGTACATGGGGTATGTGAACTCGATCATCTATGTGGTGATGAACACGGTGATTTCGGTGCTTGTGGCGCTGCCTGCCGCCTATGCCTTCTCTCGCTATCGGTTCATGGGCGACAAACATCTGTTCTTTTGGCTACTGACAAACCGGATGGCGCCACCTGCGGTGTTCGCGCTGCCTTTCTTCCAACTTTATAGCTCTATCGGCCTGTTCGACACTCATATCGCCGTCGCCTTGGCGCATTGCCTGTTCAACGTGCCGCTGGCTGTCTGGATTTTGGAAGGCTTCATGCGCGGCGTGCCTAAGGAAATCGATGAAACCGCCTATATCGACGGCTATTCCTTTCCGCGCTTTTTCGTGAAAATCTTCATGCCGCTGATCGCAAGCGGCATCGGCGTGGTGGCATTCTTTTGCTTTATGTTCTCTTGGGTGGAGCTGCTGTTGTCGCGCACCCTGACCAGCACCGATGCCAAGCCAATCGCCGCCACCATGACCCGCACCGTTTCTGCCAGCGGCATGGACTGGGGTGTGTTGGCTGCCGCAGGGATCCTAACGATTATCCCCGGCGCTTTGGTAATCTACTTTGTGCGCAACTACATCGCCAAGGGCTTTGCCCTGGGAAGGGTTTGATCATGGCATGGATGGCTTGGACCCTACCCACCGCATTGTTCTTCATCGCAATCGCTTGCTTGCTGATCACCTTTACGGTGCTGGCGATCAAATTTCCAGAAACGCCGCGCCGGGGGGTACTTCGTATTGAAACCACCCGTGGCGATCGGCTTTTTGTAACGCTTTTGGGCTCGGCCTTTATTCATATTGGCTGGCTCGGGTTCTTCGGCGCGGACCTGCTTTGGGGCGCGCTGATTGTCTGCTTGATCTATGCCGCAGCGGTGTTCCGCTGGGTCTAGGTTGGGAACCAAAGTGCGCGAAGGGGCTGCAACCCCTTCGCGCATGTCGATACGGAAACGAAAAGCAACTGTCTCAACATTCTGGGAGGAATTATATGAGATTACGCTCCACCTCAACTGCCATGGCGCTTGCGCTAATGGCCTTAGGCGCGCCCGGTTGGGCGGACATGCCTGCAGCACAGGCGTTCCTTGACGCCGAAATTGGCGACTTATCTGTGCTATCGCGTGCAGATCAAGAAGCTGAAATGCAGTGGTTCATTGATGCCGCCAAGCCCTATGCGGGCATGGAAATCAAAGTGGCCTCAGAAACCCTGACCACCCATGTTTACGAATCCAAACAACTGGCCGATGCGTTTTTTGCAATCACTGGGATCAAGGTCACGCATGACCTGATCGGTGAAGGCGATGTTGTCGAAAAGCTGCAAACCCAAATGCAGACCGGCGAAAACATCTATGACGCCTATGTCAACGACTCTGACCTGATCGGCACCCATTGGCGCTATCAGCAAGCCCGCAACCTGACCGATTGGATGGCTGGCGAAGGCGCTGCTGTGACGAACCCCGGTCTTGATCTGGCTGATTTTATCGGCACCAAGTTCACTTCTGCTCCTGACGGCAAGCTGTATCAGTTGCCCGACCAGCAGTTCGCGAACCTCTACTGGTTCCGCTACGATTGGTTCAACGATCAGAAAACCAAAGATGATTTCAAAGCCCAGTTTGGCTATGATCTTGGCGTTCCGGTCAACTGGTCGGCCTATGAAGACATCGCGCAGTTCTTTACTGGCCGCGATATGACCTATGCAGGCGGCCCAGCCAAAGTTTATGGCAACATGGACTACGGCAAGAAAGATCCGTCGCTTGGATGGCGCTACACCGATGCGTGGATGTCGATGGCCGGCATGTCGGATATTGGCACACCGAATGGTTTGCCAGTTGATGAATGGGGCGTTCGTGTTGACGAAAACTCGCGTCCTGTTGGGTCTTGCACCTCACGCGGCGGGGCGACCAACGATGCGGCTGCCGTTTATGCTGTGACCAAAGCGATTGACTGGTTGGCGAAATACGCCCCACCAGAGGCCGCGGGCATGGTGTTTGGCGAAGCAGGTCCAGTCCCAGCTCAGGGTGAAATCGCCCAGCAGATGTTCTGGTACACCGCTTTCACCGCCGATATGGTCAAAGAGGGTCTGCCCGTTGTGAACGCGGACGGCACGCCAAAGTGGCGCATGGCACCTTCGCCACATGGCACTTATTGGCAAGACGGCATGAAGATTGGTTATCAGGACGTGGGTTCTTGGACCTTGATGAAGTCCACTCCAGTTGATCGTGCCCAAGCGGCTTGGCTCTATGCCCAGTTCGTCACCTCCAAGACCGTGGACCTTAAGAAGTCTGACGTCGGCCTGACTTTTGCGCGTCAGTCCACAATCGACAGCCAGCACTTCACCGACCGCGCGCCCAAACTGGGCGGTCTGATCGAGTTCTATCGCTCGCCAGCCCGCATTCAGTGGTCGCCAACCGGCACCAACATCCCGGATTATCCGAAGATGGCTCAACTGTGGTGGCAGAATATCGGCGATGCTATGTCGGGTGAAAAAACCCCACAAGAAGCGCTGGATAGCCTCTGCGCCGAGCAGGAAAAAGTCCTAGAGCGGATCGAGAAATCGGGCGTTCAGGGCGATATCGGTCCGAAGATGAACGAAGTTGTTGATCCACAAGTTTGGCTTGATGCACCGGGCTCGCCTGTTGCCAAGCTGGCCGAAGAAAAGCCACAGGGCGTCACCATTTCCTATGACGAACTGATCAAATCTTGGGGCAACTAAGCCTACACTAAGAGGGGGGCGGGCAGAATTTGCCCGCCCCTTTTTGCACATCTGGCAGACGTGTTGTGGCCAAAGCCCTTTATGGTTAATGTTCTATGTCTGGAAATGTAACGTGCTGAAAATATGCATCTAAATTTCATGTCCACGTGTGGACACTTTTGAACGGCCTTGATGATAGCCCTTTTTGACGGAAAAACCTATGCCGCACATTCTCGCCATAGATCAGGGAACCACCTCGACACGGGCCATCATCTTTGATGCCGCCATGACCGTAGTGGCCAGCGCCCAACAAGAATTTCCGCAACATTTTCCGGCCTCGGGTTGGGTAGAGCACGACCCCGTTGATTTGTGGGAAACCACTCTCGCCACCAGCCGCGCGGCGATTGCCAAAGCGGGCTTGGAGGCCAGTGACATTACTGCGATTGGCATCACCAACCAACGCGAAACCACCGTGGTCTGGGACCGAACCACAGGCGTTCCGATCTATAACGCCATTGTCTGGCAAGACCGTCGCACCTCTGACACTTGTACCGCCCTGCGCGAAGCGGGCCATGAGCCGATGATCACTGCCCGCACCGGGCTGCTGCTTGATCCCTACTTTTCAGCGACCAAAGTCAAATGGCTGCTCGACACCATCCCCGGTGCCCGCATCCGCGCGATGAACGGCGAACTGGCCTTTGGCACCATCGACAGTTTTTTGATCTGGAAACTGACCGAAGGCCGCACGCATGCAACCGATGCCACTAATGCCTCCTGCACAATGCTTTATAATATCAAAGACGGTCATTGGGACGCCGAGATTTGCGCGCTGATGGGCCTTCCAATG
>JAAFIJ010000235.1 GCA_013298675.1 Rhodobacterales bacterium
CAAGCTTGATTTGTGCGTTAAGCTTCAAAATTTCGTTAAAACTATGACGCGCTGTTCATTGCACCGGACAAAACCAAATTCGCCGTTCCGTCACATCCTGCGCTTGCACAGCCCCCCTGCTCGGTCTAAGGCACACTCGCCTGCAACGCCCATGAAAGGCTTCGTCATGATCGCGCGCTACTCTCGTCCAGAAATGGTTGCCATTTGGTCAGCCGAGACAAAATTCCGCATTTGGTTTGAAATCGAAGCCTACGCTTGTGACGCACAAGCTGCCATTGGCGTTATCCCCAAAGCTAATGCGCAAGCGGTTTGGCGCGCCAAAGACGTGCAGTTTGATGTCGCCCGCATTGACGAAATTGAAGCTGTGACCAAGCATGATGTCATCGCATTTTTGACACATCTGGCCGAACATATCGGCGCGGATGACGCACGATTTGTCCATCAGGGCATGACCAGTTCTGACGTTCTGGACACAACGTTCAACATTCAATTGGTACGCGCATCGGACCTGTTGTTGGCCGGGCTTGATCGCTTGCTGGCGGCACTGAAAACCCGTGCATATGAACATAAAGACACAGTGCGCATTGGACGTAGCCACGGCATCCACGCCGAACCGACCACAATGGGCCTGACCTTTGCCCGGTTTTACGCCGAAATGGCCCGCAACCGTACCCGTCTGATCAACGCACGCGCAGAAATTGCAACGGGCGCTATTTCGGGGGCAGTTGGCACTTTTGCCAATATCGACCCCTCGGTCGAGGAATATGTCTGCGAAAAGCTTGGTCTGGCACCAGAGCCGATCAGCACCCAAGTTATTCCGCGCGACCGCCATGCCATGTATTTTGCAACGCTGGGCGTCGTTGCTTCGTCGATCGAGAATGTAGCGACCGAAATTCGCCATATGCAACGTACCGAAGTGCTTGAGGCCGAAGAGTTTTTCTCTCCGGGACAAAAGGGCTCCAGCGCAATGCCACACAAGCGCAACCCTGTATTGACTGAAAACTTGACCGGACTTGCCCGCTTGGTGCGGATGTCGGTGATCCCTGCCCTAGAGAATGTCGCCCTTTGGCATGAGCGTGACATCTCGCATTCCAGCGTGGAACGCGCGATCGGGCCGGACACCACAATCACGCTCGACTTTGCTTTGCACCGTCTTGCGGGTGTTGTCGAAAAGCTGGTGATCTATCCTGAGAACATGCTGCGCAATATGAACAAATTCCGCGGTCTGGTGATGAGCCAACGCGTGTTGCTTGCGCTGACCCAAGCCGGCGTCAGCCGCGAAGACAGCTACAAACTGGTTCAGCGCAACGCGATGAAGGTTTGGGAACATGGCGCGGACTTCAAAACAGAACTTTTGGCCGACCCCGAAGTAACCAAAGCCCTGACTCCGGCTGAAATCGAAGACAAGTTCGACCTTGGCTACCACACCAAACATGTCGAGACTATATTCCGTCGGGTGTTTGGCCAGTAACCCCGACTTAACCAGACTCTGCCACCTTGCCCTTATCAACCAAAAGATGAGGGCAAAGTGGCCGCACAAAGTGTTTCCATAGGGCAGATCAACCCCGTCAGGCGCATGATCCAAGCAGGCGCTGAGCCCGCACGTTCGTTGTCATCTCGCGAAAAGGCAGCGATCATTGTCCGCTTTCTGGTGGCTGAAGGGGCCCCTTTGGCAATCACCTCTCTGTCTGAGGATACGCAAGCCGCCCTGACCTATCAGATCGGTCAAATGCGGTCGGTTGACCGTACGACTCTTTCCAAGGTTATCGACGAATTCTTGACCGAACTTGAAGACGTTGGCGTCTCGTTTCCCGGCGGGGTTGAAGGCGCTTTGTCCCTTATGACCACGCATATTTCAAGCAATGCGGCCACCAAATTGCGCCGTCTGGCGGGATCAAACTCCAAGGCAGATCCATGGGAACGGTTGATCCTTTTGCCAATTGAGCAACTTTTACAGGTGCTTGTCGATGAAAGCGTAGAGGTTGCGGCCGTTGTGTTGTCGAAACTGCCTGTCGCCCGCTCTGCGGAATTGCTGAACAAACTGACCGGAGAGCGCGCGCGCCGCGTCGCCTATGCTGTTTCGCTGACGGGAAATGTTGACCCACAAACCGTGCAACGCATTGGGCAGTCTTTGGCAAGCCAATTGGATAACGTGCCGCTGAAGGCCTTTGAAAGTGGCCCGGTGGAACGGATCGGCGCAATCTTGAACGTATCGGCGGCCTTTACGCGAGATAATGTTTTGACGGGTTTGGATGAAACCGATCAGGTTTTTGCCGATAGCGTACGCAAGGCGATCTTCACCTTTATCCACATCCCCAAGCGGCTGGCTGCGCGCGATGTGCCCAAACTTATCAGGGTCGCAGATCAGCCCGCCTTGATCACCGCATTGACCTACTGCGCAGCCAATCCTGAATATGAGGCATGTGTGGGTCATATTCTGGGAAACATTTCACAACGGATGGCGCAAGGCTTGCGCGAAGAAATCGACGCGCGTGGCAAGGTCAAGGAAAAGGACGCTGAAGAGGCGATGACCTCAATCATCCTTACCATTCGTCAGATGGAAGGGGTCGGTGAAATCACTTTGAAAACCGATGAAGAAGACGAGTAGGCTTGCTGTTCTGACCTCTATTTTATAGTGTCATGGCATCATGAAAAGATCATCCCGTTTCCTTGCATCGGCCAATAGCAAGGGAATCGCTTGGATGCTTCTTGCCATTTTGTTGTTCACCTTGATGGATGCAGCAGCAAAGGGTCTGATCGACATCTACCCCGCGCCGCAGGTTGTCTGGGCCCGATTTACCGGTCAAGCCATCCTGGTGCTGATGTTCCTGTCAAGAAGGGGCATCGTCAAAAGTTTGCAAACACAACACCCGAAACTTCATCTGCTGCGTTCGGTGTTTCAGCTTGGTGCAACCAGCTTCTTTTTCCTCAGCCTCGCCTACATTGGCCTACCAGAGGCGACCGCACTTGCAGATATCAGCCCCGTGCTGATCACCGTTGGTGCAGCTTTGTTCTTGGGGGAACGACTCGACGGTCCACAAATTCTGGCCGTTGTCATAGCGTTGATTGGGGCGCTGATCATCATTCGTCCTGGGATGGGGGTGTTTTCCCTCGCTGCGTTTTTGCCAATAGCCTGCGCCGTTTGTTATGCGGGCAACGCATTGCTGACCCGATTTATTGGCAGCAAAGAGGCCCCATGGGGATCATTGCTGCATAGCGCCCTCTTTGGCTGCATCGTTTTGTCTTTGGCACTACCTTTGTTTTGGGTCCCCATCGCCCCGCGTCACATCGCGATTTTCGCGCTGATCGGGGTCCTTGGAACTTGCGCGCAGTTTTGCATCATCCGATCTTTTTCTGTCGCCGAAGCAATGGTGGTCGCGCCATTCACATATTTCGGGATCTTGTTTGCAACCTTGTGGGGTGCGTTGTTTTTCGGACAGTATCCAGATCAATGGACAGTTGTTGGTGCGCTTGTGATCGTAGCTTCTGGTCTTTATGTTTGGCAGCATCAAACTTGGGGCCAAAGCGCCAAATCAACAGAATGATCGATTGACCTTAAATGTCTGAAAAACTGCCTTTCCAGCCCGTGAATTTCGCGATCTTTGCTGCACTTCGCGTGATCATCGGGGGTTTGTTATTGTTGCCTTATAAGGTTCGCGTTCCGGTTTGCGGTTGGATCGTCTCGCGCATCATTGCACCACTTGCGGGATATGATCGGCGCATTCGAGAAAACCTTGCCTATATCATGCCGGAGATGCCTCAGGATCAGGTCAAAAGTCTGATGCGGCAGGTTCCGGATTCGGTTGGGCGCACAATGATAGAGGTTTACTCGGGCAAGGAATTCAAAAAACACGCGGCCGACACCCCAATTCTTGGCGAAGGAATGAACGCTATCCTTCAGGCCCGCCAACAAGGCCGCGGTGTGTTGTTGATTTCTGGGCATTTTGGCAATTACGACGTGCCCCGCGCAGTCTTGTCGTCGCAGGGCCACAACGTCGCGGCTTTGTACAAACCTTTCAGTAATCCCTATTTTGATCGGTTTTACCGTGAAAAAATTACCGCAATCGGCGCACCCATCTTTCCCAAAGGGCGGCGTGGAATGGCGGAAATGGTCAAGCATTTGCGTGCCGGCGGTCTGATGGGCATGCTGATTGACCAACGCATGGTCAACGGCGCCCCACTAGAGTTCTTCGGCAAACCCGCCCTGACCGCTACAAATGCGGCCGAGATGGCGCTCAAATACAATTTGCTGTTGGTTCCGGTTTACGGATTGCGTGGGGAAGACGGCTTAAGCTTTCAGCTTGTGACAGAAAAGCCGATAGCTTACGCAACACCCGAACAGATGACCCAATCCTTGAATGACAGTCTAGAGCGGATCACGAGACAACATATGGACCAATGGTTCTGGATTCACCGGCGCTGGAAATAAGCTCTTTGCCAGCCTAATCCGCCTTGGCAGCCGCCAATATCTCTCCAAACTCTGCCTGCTGGATGATCACCACCCATTCCCCATCACCAACCGCATCAACTCGGGTGGATAATGGGTCGGTCCCGGCCCAACGGCCCACTTCTTCCCAGCTTTGAACGACATTGTAATAGGTCACGGTTC
>JAAFIJ010000236.1 GCA_013298675.1 Rhodobacterales bacterium
ATTCAGTCTGCGGCAATAGAAACCTGTGCCGAAATTGCCAAGATGGCGTTGAACGATGCGATCGTCGATTTGACAGGGCGATTCGGACCCGACATTGACAGTTGGCGCTGGGGTGATGCGCATGTAGCGATGCAGAATCACCCCGTACTGGGTGACGTGCCTTTGTTGCGCTATTTTGTGAATATTCAGCAACCGACTTCGGGCAGCGACAACACCCTAATGCGCGGCCGAATGAAGGGAACGGGGCCAAACCCCTATCAAAATGTGCACGGCAGCGGATACCGAGGTGTCTATGATTTTGCCGACCCCGACAGTTCTGTTTTTGTCATCTCAACAGGTCAGTCCGGGCACCCGCTTAGCAGTCATTATGACGACTTGGGCGAATTGTGGAGACGTGGCGAATACATCCCTATGTCGTTGAACCCCGAACTGGCACGCGCGGCGGCTGTTGGTTTGACGCTGATCAGTCCGGCTGAATAACGCGCCGACCCTGTGTCACAGGCTGGCGAATTTTGCAGCCTGACGTTCGGTCCACAGCACATCAATGCTCCAGCCTTCATCGGATTGGCGCTCTGCCAAAACGACTCCCTCAGCGTGTAGCCACGCATATGATTTTCCGGCGGCAAAGCCGATTTCAAGCGTTGCCTCAGATTTCTGATGCTCAAACGCCAGTGAAATCGCGTCAAGCAGCGCGGCCACGCCTTCACCCGTCACGGCAGAAACGGGAAAGATCGTCGGTCGGCTTTGGGCACTGGCAATCAGGGCCTCATGTGCGGTTGCGTCCACCAGATCCAGCTTGTTCCACACCTCAAATTGCGGTGTCGCAGGTTTGACGCCAAGGCTTGTCAATATCTCTGCCACATCACGCGATTGCTCGGCGGATTCACTATGGCTGATATCGCGGACGTGTAATATCAGGTCAGCTTCTAACACCTCTTCCAGTGTGGCGCGAAAAGCTGCGACCAATTGTGTGGGCAGATCAGAGATAAATCCCACTGTGTCAGAAGCGATGATCTTGCGGCCAGACGGCAGAACAACCCCGCGCATGGTTGGGTCGAGGGTTGCAAAAAGCATGTCCTTTACCAGAACTTCAGACCCCGTTAGTCTGTTGAAAAGCGTAGACTTTCCAGCGTTTGTGTATCCCACCAACGCCACCAACGGAAACGGAACTTTGCGGCGTGAGGCGCGGTGCAACTCTCGTGTTCTGACAACTTTTTCCAACTGCCGTTTTAGGCGGATCACATGGTCATCAATGGCGCGGCGGTCTGCCTCTAGCTGAGTCTCACCCGGACCGCCCACAAAACCAAAGCCGCCACGTTGGCGTTCAAGATGCGTCCATGCGCGCACAAGTCGCGTGCGTTGATAGCTAAGCGCGGCCAATTCAACCTGCAACACGCCTTCACGGGTACGCGCCCTGTCGGCGAAAATTTCAAGGATCAGCGAGGTGCGATCCAACAGCTTAACGCCCCATTCCTTTTCAAGATTGCGCTGTTGCACAGGGGTGACCGATCCATCGACTAGAACAAGATCAATCTTGTTCTCGGCAAAGCAGTCTTTCAGTTCTTGCACTTTGCCGGTGCCAAACAAATGGCCAGGATGCAGTTTGGACAACCGTACTGAACCTGCTCCAATCACGTCCATCCCCGGCAGCGCAGAGGCAAGCGCCACAGCTTCGGCAAGACAATCATCAGCCAACCGGCGCGATGGTTTTGACTTCAGCTCAGGATGCAAAACCCATGTGCGGGTCTTTACGGCAGCTGTGTCATGCGTGACCGGACCCAGTTTCCCAAACGGATACTCGTCCTCGTCAGGCAGGTCTTCGGGAAGATCAGAAATTATTCTTCACCTTCATAAAGGTTTACCGGACCGCCAGGCATGATGGTCGAAATGGCGTGTTTATAGACCAGTTGTGATTGACCATCGCGGCGCAAAAGTACGCAAAAATTGTCAAACCAAGTGATGACACCCTGAAGTTTGACCCCATTGATCAAAAAGATCGTGACCGGAACTTTTGATTTCCGAACGTGATTAAGAAATGCATCCTGCAAATTTTGTTTGTCAGCGGCCATAGTGTTCTTTTCCTTATTGTCCGTGGCACGGGCTACCCAACCGAAGCTGGGTTAACGACAAGTATGTCGCGGCATTTAAAGACTTTCCAGCCCAAAAATGGCGGTGCCACCGAGAAGCCTCAGAGCGCGCTTCTGGTGTCACACCGGCTTGTACTAGCTGCCGTCGGCCCCGTGATCGTCGTCACCTTCATCGCTGTCGCCGTCTTCACCCCCGCGCCCCGATTTGCCCGTGGTGACCACACCCAGCGATTTCAACTTGCGGTGAAGCGCCGAGCGTTCCATGCCCACAAACCCGGCGGTGCGGCTGATATTGCCGCCAAAGCGGTTGATTTGTGTCAAGAGGTATTCGCGTTCAAACACTTCGCGCGCTTCTCGCAGGGGCAATGTCGCCATCGCGCCACCCAAAACCATGCGCCCACCGGGGGCCGCACTTGGTTCTTGGCCGGGCAATTCCTTGGCGTCGATCAGCCCTGCCCCGTCGCCTAAAATAAGCACCCGCTCGATCACATTGCGCAGCTGGCGCACGTTTCCGGGCCATTGCATGGTTTGCAGCAACGCCTCTGCATCGGGGCTTAGATCGCGCAGCGGCAGGCCTTGGGTGCGGTGAAACATCGCAATGAATTCACGCGTCAGTTCCGGTATGTCTTCGCGCCGCTCTGCCAGAGACGGCACCGATATTGGCACCACATTCAGCCGATCATACAGCTCTTGCCGAAACCGCCCTTGCGCGATTTCCTGACGCAGGTCACGAGCGGTAGATGAGATTACACGCAGGTCGACGCGCACTTTGTCCGCGCCGCCGACGCGGGTGAACTGTTGCTCTGTCAACACCCGAAGAATCTTGGACTGCGTGCCAAGCGGCATGTCCGCTACTTCGTCGAAGTAAACGATCCCGCCGTGGGCCTGTTCCAACAGACCTTTTTCAATTCCGCGCTCTGCGGACTCGCGGCCAAAGAGCACGACTTCCATCCGGTCCGGTTCGATGCTTGCAGAAGACACCGACACAAACGGTGCCGACGCACGGCCAGAGTTCACATGCACAAAGCGTGCGGCCATTTCTTTGCCCGAACCTGCAGGCCCGGTCAGCATCACCCGTCCGTTCGATTTTGTCACCTTGTCAAGATTGGTTTTCAAGGTGCGAAAGGCCGTCGATGAGCCGAGCATTTCGGAAGAGGCAACATCGCGGCGGCGCAGATCAGCGTTTTCACGGCGCAAGCGCGCTGTTTCCATTGCGCGGCTGACCACCACCAACAACTGGTCAATATTGAAAGGCTTTTCGATGAAATCGTAGGCCCCTTGCTTGATTGCGGCCACAGCAATTTCGATGTTCCCGTGACCCGAGATGATGACAATCGGAATATCCGGGTTGTCACGCTTTACGGTCTTCAGGATATCTATACCGTCCATTCGGCTGTCTTTCAGCCAAATATCCAAGATCATCAAAGCCGGCGGTTCGGCGTTGATTTCGGCCATGCATTCATCAGAGTTTGCCGCCAAACGAACGGTATGGCCTTCGTCTTTCAAGATATCGCCAATCAGCTCTCGGATATCTTTCTCGTCATCTGTGATCAAAATACTGGTCATCATTTCCCCCGCCCAAACTGAGCTTCCGACTTAAGTGCGCGTTTAACTTCGCGAGGAAGGACGATTTCGGCCGTCGCCCCCGCATGTGAGTTCCCATCAAACTGAATGCCGTCAAACAGCGACAGCGTTCCCCCGTGTTCCTCAATGATCTTTTTCACAATCGGCAACCCGAGTCCGGTGCCTTTTTCGCGTGTTGTGACATAGGGTTCAAACAACCGACTACGGTCTTCGGGAAGGCCCGTGCCGTTATCCGTGATCTGAATTGTGACAAAAGCGTCAGACAGCGTTGCCATCACCCGTATTTCTGGCACAAATGCAGTTGGATTGTTCTTTTCTTGATAAGATTCAATGGATTCGCCTGCGTTCTTAATTAAGTTTGTCAGCGCTTGACCGATCATCGTATCGTCAATTTCGATCAGCACTGGACCCTCGGGAAAGCTGCGCCGGAATTTGACATTCGGTTGGCCGTTTTCTTGCAACATCACAGAGGCGCGCAGCAAGGCCACAATATCCACTTCGCGCCGTTCTGGTTCGGGCATGCGGGCGAACTTTGAGAACTCATCAACGATACGCCGCAAGTCATTGGTTTGGCGCACAATTACGTCAGTGTATTGATCCAGATCTTCGGGGTCAGCCACTTGCAGGCGGAATTTACGTTTGATGCGTTCTGCCGAAAGCTGGATGGGCGTCAGGGGGTTCTTGATCTCATGGGCAATACGTCGTGCAACGTCACCCCAAGCTGCCATTCGCTGCGCACTGACCAGTTCGGTGACATCATCAAAAGCGATCACAAAGCCCTCAAGATCGCCGTTATCGCTTTTGCGAGTGCTGATCCGAACCAACAGGGTTTCCAGCCTTCCCTTGCGGCTTAGCTTGAGTTCTTCTTGCAGCACCGAGGCTTTGGTTTCTTTCAACCTGGTAAAGATCGCAAAAAA
>JAAFIJ010000237.1 GCA_013298675.1 Rhodobacterales bacterium
TGAACAACCCGAAGGGCTGTGGTTCTTAGCCCCGGCAGTGGGACCGGGCCTTGGTCAACTTCAATGACGGTCACAAGGCTGGACAGGGGGATGCGGCCATCATCTACGACGCGCAGGTGAATGTCATAGGCCATGGCCTGTTGAAACCCGGCCCAATAGGCCGCAATCCCTTTGGGGCCAAAGACCGTCACGTTGGTTTTCAGGCCCGAAACCCAAGCGGTATGTATCAAGCCGCCGAGTTCGAGCACATGATCCGAATGCAGGTGGGTGATGCAGATCAACTCGAGTGATTTCAGGTCAAACCCTGCGTTGACCAACCCACTGGTGACGCCAAGGCCGCAGTCGATCACCACGCGCTTGCCGTCCAGTTCCAGCAAGGACGAGGTGGGCATCGCGCCGCGACCGCGCAATGACGGGCCGCCTTTGACGCCCAAAAGAACAACGCGGTTCATGGTGCAGACCTGTGAACGATGGTGTCAAACCCGCCCCAGATCATGCGTTTGCCGTCAACTGGCGCCTTTGAAAACAGGGCCTCCATCCGCGGGTCTCTTTCCATTTTACCGATCACTTCGTCGCGGTGGGCGCGGTCACGAAAGGTCAGATAGGCCACGACGACGATTTCACCTTCTTGCAACGCCACGGCGCGAGGGAAGGAAGTGGTCTTGCCAAAGGGCGTGTCATGGGCGGTGGCTTCCATCACCGAAAGGGCACCAAGTTCAAGCCAGATTATGGCGCTGTCTTCGGCGATCTGACGATACTCTGCCAACCGGGATTCAACGACGGGAAGGATGTAACTTTCAACGTAAAGCATCACTGTGCCTCTTTTTCGGATTATTTGGTCCCAGATGTGCCGTCGAATTTAACGCCAAGGCTTTCCCAGCAATCGATATAGTCATCCTGCAATGGAGCCTCTTTTGCGGCAAAAGCGGTCAAATGCTGCGGGAAGCGGGTCTCAAACATGAAGGACATGGTGTTGTCCAGTTTCTCAGCCTTAAGAGTGGCGTTGGACGCGCCTTCAAAGGCGTTCTTGTCCGGACCGTGCGGCAGCATCATGTTGTGCAGGCTCATCCCGCCGGGGACAAAGCCCTTGGGCTTGGCGTCGTAGATGCCGTAAATGTTGCCCATCAGTTCTGACATGATGTTCTTGTGATACCATGGCGGGCGGAAGGTGTTTTCGGCCACCATCCAGCGTTCACGGAACAGGACAAAGTCGATATTCGCGGTGCCTTCTACGCCCGAAGGTGCGGTCAGGACGGTAAAGATCGACGGGTCGGGATGGTCGAACAGAATTGCGCCGACTGGGCAGTAGGTGCGCAAGTCGTATTTCACCGGGCAATAGTTGCCGTGCCATGCCACCACGTCCAGCGGGCTGTGGCCGATTTTGGTTTCGTGAAACTGCCCGCACCATTTGATGGTCACGGTGGAAGGCGCGTCCCGGTGTTCGAACGCAGCGACGGGTGTTTTGAAATCGCGCGGATTGGCCATGCAATTTGCACCAATGGGGCCGCGACCGGGCAGGACGAATTTCTGACCGTAGTTTTCACAGACGAAACCGCGGCAGGGGCCATCCAGCACCTCAACCCGGTAGACAAGACCGCGCGGGATGATCGCGACTTCCTGCGGCTCCAGATCGATGATGCCCAGTTCCGTGCAAAAGCGCAGGCGGCCCTCTTGCGGTACGATCAGCAGTTCGGAATCCGCGCTGAAGAAATAGCTGTCGACCATGGATTCGGTCACCAGATAGATATGGCTCGCCATGCCAACTTGGGTATTCACGTCGCCTGCCGTCGTCATCGTGCGCATGCCTGTCAACCAAGTCAGCGCGGCATCAGAATGCGCGACCGGATCCCAGCGGTATTGACCAAGACTGATGACATCGGGATTAATATGGGGTGCCGATTTCCAATAGGGCAGGTCAATTTTCGCAAAGCGGTGGGTGTGTTTCACTGAAGGGCGGATACGGTAGCACCATGTCCGTTCATTCTGGTGGCTGGGCGCGGTAAAGGCAGTACCCGAAAGCTGCTCGCCATAAAGGCCATAGTTGCACTTTTGCGGGCTGTTCATGCCTTGGGGCAGCGCGCCGGGCAATGCCTCGGTTTCAAAGTCATTGCCAAAGCCGGGCATATAGCCCTGATGCGGGCCCGCTGGCCCCTCGGCCCGCGTCAACCCTGATGTGGCGTTCTGTGTGGTCATGGCCAAACCTTTTCTCGCAAAGTACCGAACCAATTTGCACATCAAATTATCGTTGCATATGCAACGATGTCAAGGCCGCTTGTCCCCAGATCATGGTTTGGTGTGACGCTTTAGCGGTTCATCGACCTGAGGTTGGCGATGGCAAGAAGCGCCATCAATCCTGTGATGGTGGCCACGACCCAGAAAAAGCCGCGTTCTCCCATCGCCTCTAGCCATGGGGACAAGATCAGGGGAGAGAAAATGCCGCCCACTAGACCCGCAGCAATTATCGTGGGGGCAACGCGCGAATCCTGTCCCATTTTGCGCGATGCGGTGACGTAAAATCCGGGGAAGAACAGGCCGGCGCAAAAGCCCAAGGCCGCAAAAAACGGGCCCGGTGCGATGATCGCGGCACCCAGTGACGTTAGGCAAGCGCCCGCAAGCGCCAATAAGAACAAGGTAAACGACGCGACACGGTGCGCCACAAAGATCAGCGCAACACGGGCGGCCAGAAAAGCAAAGAAGAACGCTGACAGCAGTTTGGCGGCCTGCACTTCGGTTTCGCCAGCGGCGATCAAGGCGATGGGACCCAGACCGATCAAGCAGGCCTCAAGTCCAATAGCGGCTGCGCCAAATCCCAATATGGGCAGGTGCAGTTTATAGGGCAGTACGTCGGCTTTGTCTGGGGCGTGCTCGGATTTGCCTGCGGCACCCGCACCAAGCCAGATCGCGGCAGCAAGGGCGGCACAGACCCCAAAGCTTAGTGCTGGGTCGTTGTTCAACAGCACAAAAACCAAGGGCGCGCCAATGGCTCCGATCCCAAAGGTCGCGTTCAGCAAGCTGAGCATTGACGGCCCGCGGTCGCCAAACGCCCGCAAGACCCGTGGGTTAAACACCACCGTTGAACACCCGTAACCCATCCCGAAGACAAAGGCGCCGACCAGTGTCATCCACCAGCCAACTGAAAACGCCAGCATCCCTGCGCCTAGGCCCATTAGCAGCACAACATGGCGCGGGGTTACGCCTTGTCCTTTGAAAAACATCCCCGTGACACCAGCAAAGCAACCAATCCAATGCGCCGAAACCAACAGGCCAGCCGTGCCGGAGGTGATGTCAAAAAGTCGTGCATATGCAGGCAAGGCAGGGCCAAACAGCGACTGGCCTGCGCCCATCAAGACAAAGGTGGTAACCCCAGCGAAAAGCAACGCTGCGTTCGATTTGATCAGTTCGCGCACGCGTTCACCTTGATATTTGACATGCTTCATCTGGATCAGCGCAAGCGGCGTGTCAACCGGACCTGCTTGCGTAACCACAAGGATCAAGGCAGTTTGACACAAAGCGTTATAGGCGGCCTATGAGTTTTGATCTGACATCCTTTCTGCCCTATCAATTATCGGTGGCCGCAAGCCGCGTCTCTAAGGGGTTTGCTGAGCGGTATCGTAAGGAGTTTGGCCTTTCGATCCCAGAATGGCGCGTGCTTGCGCATTTGGCCGGCCAAACATCCGTGTCAGTGCGTGAGATACATGCCCGGGTGGATATGGACAAATCCAAGGTGTCGCGGGCGGCGGCGAGCCTTGAGGCTGCGGGTTTGATCGAAAAGCGAGAGAATCTCGATGATCGACGATTGCTTGATATGCGTTTGACCGCGCAGGGTCAGTCGCTGATCGCGCGGATTGTGCCCATCGCGGATGACTATCAGGCCGAGGTTCTGGCAAGGTTGGGACTGGACGCAGAGGTACTTGAGCGGGTCTTGGCGATATTGTTAGAGGACAAATGACACAGCTTTTCGACTATTGGCGGTCGTCTGCATCCTACCGGGTCAGGATTGCCTTGAACCTGCTCGGCATCAGTTACGACAGCATTCCTGTCGATCTGGTCAAGGGTGAACATCGTACGGCCGAAAACACGGCACGCAACCCGCAAGGGCTGGTGCCGACCTTGATGATTGATGAGCTGACTTTGACGCAATCGCTTGCGATCTTGGAGTATCTAGATGAGACGCGTGGCGGTTTGATGCCAAAAGATGCGGCAGGGCGTGCGCGGGTGCGCGCGCTGGCCTATGTCATCGCGATGGAAGTGGCACCCGTTTGCAACCTGTCGGTGCGCAATCATGTCGCGTCCTTTGGGGTGATCACGGCCGACGCGTGGGTTGTGCATTACGTCACCAAGGGGTTGGCGGCGTTTGAGGCGATGTTGGGGGATATCGGATCCGCCGGGTATTGCCACGCAGATCAGATTTCCATCGCGGACCTGTGTCTTGTGCCGCAGGTTTATAATGCAGAGCGGGTTGGCATCGATATCGCGGCCTATCCGCGCATCAATCAGATCATGGTCCACTTGAATGGCATTCCTGCGGTTGCG